>JAESUE010000215.1 GCA_016763235.1 Pseudomonadales bacterium | reverse complement strand
GCAGCTACAGCCTCGGTGCTTTTGATCTCGACGCCTTGCCCGATGGCAACCTCGCCACGGTGACGTTTACCTATACCTCCAAAGATGACCAAGGCCTGGAATCCGCCGCGCAAACCGCCACCATCACCATTACCGGCACCAACGATAACCCAACCCTTACAGCCGGTAGCATTGCCGCTACCGAAGACCAGCTCGAAGCCGGTTATACCGTTGATGCAGCCACCAGTAATTTACTCACCGGTGCCGCTGATATTGACGATGTGAACAGCAGCTTGATTGTGGGCCAAGTGAACGGCTCAGCCATAAACGTTGGCAGCGCCATTCCCGTCACCTTGAGCTACACCGATGCCGATGGCCTCGCACAAACCCAAGCAATTAACCTCACCGTGAACGCCAACGGAAGTTACAGCTTGGGCGCCTTTGATCTGGATGCCTTACCCATCGGTAATAGTGCGATTGCAACGTTTACCTATACCTCCATGGATGACCAAGGTCTTGAGTCACCCCCACAAACAGTAACGATAGATATCACGGGGACAAACGATGCGCCGGTTAATGCTGTCTCTGGCATACAAACGATCGCTGAAGATACCCTTCTTACCATATTGGGAAACAGTGTCAGCGATGCGGATGACAGCGAGCTAACGCTGCAACTAAGTGTTAGCCAAGGCGTGTTAAGTGTTAATCCTATAGGGACGGCAACGATTACCGCAGGTGGAAATAGCACCAATACGATTACTTTGTTTGGTAGTAAAACAGATATTAATGCCACAATGGCCTCTATCGAATATCAGGGAAATCTTAATTACCATGGGCCTGATAGCTTGGTGATAACCAGTACGGATGCAAGCGCTGCCAGTGCAACAAGTTCAGTGTCTATTAATGTTTACGCAGTCAATGATTTGCCTGTCGGTGACGTAATTATTTCGGGAACAGAATTAGAAGGGCAAACGTTAAGCCTTGATGCACAAACAGTTCAGGATGTGGATGGCCTGGGAGTATTTTCTTACCAATGGCTGCGCGACGGTGAAGTGATAGAGGGCGCAAATGAAACAAGTTACATCCTCGTGACGGCTGATCTTGGCGCGCACATTAGCGTAAATGTTAGTTATGTCGATGGTGATGGAACGGGCCAAACGGTTAGCAGCGATCTTACCGGCCCCATTAGCGGTGATGCTTCAAATAATTCATCGTCTGAAACCGGGGCTGGAAATACGCTAGACGACTTGGCGTTGCGAGAAGTGACGAATGAGGACAGGGGTTCTGATAGCACTAATAAAGAAACACTTGAGCTGGCTTTAAAGGTGGATGCATTAACGCTTGCCTCCGCTCAGGACGATGGTCTTTCTGCACTTTCTAATATAGGTATTAATGCATCGCCCTATGATGAAAATGAAACCGATGCAAGGGTAGATGGTCGCGGTAATAGCTATGACGGTAAATCAGTCGTTTCGAAATTCATAGATTTGCGTCTGGAACTTTTAAACCAAATAGATGGTAACGTAGTTGATGAAATAGACGATGTGCAATTCGTTTCTTATAGCAGCTATGCTGCCTTAGCCGATGAGCTTTATCAGCTTGGTAAAGATTTAGATGATGATGCTGATGATAAGAAATTTCTTGGGAAAAAGACTACAGAAGTATCGGTGGGCTTATCCATGAGCCTCACCGCTGGTGTTGTAAGCTGGGTAATGCGGGGTGGTTCCTTATTGGCAAGCTTAATCTCGGTTGCGCCTTTATGGCAACAGGTAGACCCTCTTCCAATCCTAGGTGCCGGCACTAAATCGTTGAAAAATGACACGGATGATGACGAAAAGACGGATGAAGAATCTAATGACTCGCCAGAGCTTGAAAACTACTTTGATTCGGATTGGCGAAAAGAGAGATAGCAAATCTTGATAGGGGTTTCTGCTTTTTAAAATCATTATTAACGCAAGTTTTTGGGCTCATATTTACGGAAATAGTCGATGTAAATAACGGCACACGCCGCCTGTAAATTGGTGCCATTTTGAACGCCGAAACTTGAGTTTAAACAGTTGCTCTGAATAATTCAAACAATCAAAATAAAGAAAAATGCAAAGAGAAGATGGAACATACAAAACATTGTTTTACCGTAATGGGTGGCCCGGCTTCTATTCAAATCTATTTTGATACCCATCGCAGTTCAAAAGTAATTGCACTTGCTGAATCGGAAGCGCGCCGATTAGAAGCAAAATATTCTCGCTACCAGAGCAATAGTTTTCTCAGTAAAATTAATGATTCAGCGGGTAAAAAAAAGGGTATTCACGTTGATGAAGAAACAGCCGGCTTATTAAATTACGCGCAAATAGCGTGGGAGCAAAGCGAGGGCTTGTTTGATATTACCTCGGGTGTTTTGCGTAAAGCCTGGGATTTTAAAAGCAATCAATTGCCAGATCAAAGCCAATTGAATAAATTATTAAAAAATGTGGGCTGGCATAAATTAAAATGGCAGGCACCTACGCTATTTTTACCCTCGGGTATGGAATTAGATTTTGGCGGCATTGTTAAGGAATATGCTGCCGATGCCTTGGTAGCGATATTGCGTAATCAGGGTGTGGAATACGGCATGGTCGAAATGGCGGGAGATATCGGCATCATCGGCCCCCATCCTGATGGAGCCCCCTGGGAAATTGGCGTGCGAGATCCCCGTAATCCTGAGAATGCGATTGCAGTGATAGATGCCATTGAAGGGGGTGTTGCAAGCAGTGGGAATTATGAGCGTTATATGATGGTAAAAGGCAAACGCTATTGCCATATATTAAACCCCAAAACTGGCTGGCCAGTGAGCGGAGTAGGGGGGGTCAGTCTGCACGCTTCAAGCTGTGTCGTTGCCGGAACAGCGGCAACCATAGCGATGTTACTGGGTAAAAAAGCGGGTGAGAAATGGTTAAAGGACGGCGATTTCCAGTATTTATTTTTAGCGGAATAAAACGTTAAACCCCATTGAAACTGTGCCTCTCTACCTAGAGTGGAGAGCATCGTCGTACTCTTACCCGCACGATCTTATTGACCTTGGTCATAACGTTTTAGCAACATTAGCAGGTGAAAATGTAGGCTACACTTAATCATTAGAGCTGCCTTTCACTTGCCGGCAGCTTAAACGCTTTTAGTCGGTACTTTTAGAAATAAGCACCTCTTTTTGAGACAACATGAGATTTTCATGAACAGCTGAGCGCTTAAAATCAAAGGCGAACATACATGCCGTTGAAGAAAACAAATAGGGTGAAAGTAATGAAAATTTTCGCGTTGAAACAATATTTGATGAGGGTGCATAGTGAATAAGTTGAAAGGTGGAATAAAGGATTTTGCAGCCTCGCCCCTGACGCGTATAAGTTTTGGCTTGGTGATGCTGACAGTTTCGGTGATGTTTGTCAGCGAATTTCTCGGGCTCGTGCCGGATACAAAAAAGGCAGAGCTTCAGGCAAGAAAAGCAATTACCGAGATGTTGGCCGTGCAGCTAACAACAAACATCCAAAATAATTATTTGAATGGTTTAAACAAAACAGTCGATTCCGTGGTCGAGCGTAACGATAACGTGCTTTCAGGAGGCGTGCGACTCGCATCCGGTGAGCTATTGGCACAGTCTGGCGCGCATCAAGAATTCTGGGGTTTGAGCCCTACGGATAAATCGACACCTACGCAAGTTCAGGTTTCTCTCTTTAATGGTGGGCAGCGTTGGGGAAGCTTAGAATTGCGCTTTGCTGAATTGGGAAGCGGGGTCGGCGGCCCACTTAAGGGTAATCCATTTATTTATCTTGTTTTGTTTATCTCTTTTACGGGTTTTATTGGTTATCGTTTATTTTTAAACAGAGCCTTGCGAGAGCTTAACCCTGACGCGGTGATTCCTGAGCGAGTCAGGAAGGCGCTGGATACCTTATCTGAAGGGCTGATAATTGTTGATAACGAAGGCATTATTGTTTTTTCTAACGCGGCCTTTGCTCGTAAAACAGGTTTTCTGCCTGAAAAGCTGGTTGGCAAAGACAGCGGTTCTCTCGATTGGAGCGTGAATCTATTGAAGGGCGATTCTGACTCGCTGCCCTGGATGCGCGCTATGGCGGGTGAAGAACAAGCACATGAGATTCGCCTCAACTTAACGACGGCTCTCAAGGAAAACTTTGCATTTAACGTGAATATTTCTCCTATTACCGCATCTGAAGATGTCATTAAAGGCGCTCTGATTACCTTTGATGACGTGACAGAACTGGAAACAAGAAACGAAGCGCTTCGAGAGGCAATGGATAGGCTGGAAGAATCGCAACAGGAAATCCTTGAGCAGAATGAAGAGCTTGTTCGATTGGCAACGCGTGACCCACTGACCGATGCCTTGAATCGACGGGCCTTATTCGAAATGTTTGACGCCGTGTTTACGGAAGCGATAGAAGCAGAAACGGATGTATGTTGTTTGATGGTGGATATCGACCATTTTAAATTGGTGAATGATACCTATGGTCATGGTGTGGGTGATGAAGCCATTAAATTCATGTGCAATACTCTTACGCAGTACTCCCGCCCCGGTGATTTTGTCGGGCGCCTGGGAGGTGAAGAATTCGTGGTTGTTCTTCCCGGCGCTAATACTGAGCTAGCTACTGCTATTGGCGAAAAAATGCGTAAAGCACTGGATGCCGGTGATAAAGAAGGCTACCCCGAAGTGCCGCATCTAACGGCAAGCTTTGGGGTGTCCACGATTTATAACGATGCCATTGATGCGAAAGAATTATTAAATCAATCGGATGAAGCCCTGTACGTCGCCAAAGAAACTGGCCGTAATCGATTGATCTGTTG
>JAESUE010000214.1 GCA_016763235.1 Pseudomonadales bacterium | reverse complement strand
TGGCTACCCCGTGGCATTGTCCCTGGGCGGCGTGGCGATAATGTTTGCCTTGTTGGGTGATATTGGTGGAACCTTTGATTTGACGCTACTAAAAGCGTTGCCCAGTCGCATGTTCGGTATTATGACAAACACCACTTTAATAGCCGTCCCCCTGTTTGTGTTTATGGGAGTGGTACTCGAAAAGGCGAAAATTGCAGAAGGTTTATTAAGCTCCATGTCCGAGCTGTTTGGCACCATGCGCGGTGGCTTGGCAATTTCCGTCACCTTGGTAGGAATGCTGTTAGCGGCAAGCACGGGTATTGTTGGCGCTACCGTCGTAACCATGGGGTTAATGTCGCTACCATCAATGCTTAATAAAGGTTATGACAAATCGTTAAGCACTGGAATTATTTGTGCGACAGGAACCTTAGGGCAATCATCCCGCCATCGATTGCCTTGGTGTTGCTCGGCGATGTGTTGTCGAGTGCGTATCAAAAAGCACAATTGGATATGGGGATTTTCTCACCTAAAACCGTCTCCGTGGGTGATTTATTTTTAGGGTCGCTGATACCCGGTTTATTGTTGGTTGTTCTCTATATTGCCTACATATTATTGGTTGCGTATTTTAATCCCGATGCGGTTCCCCTCGGCGATGGTGGTGAGAAAGGCCAGCCTATGCGCCAGAAATTAGGCCGGATATTGCCAAATTTATTGCCGCCTTTGTTGCTTATTTTAATGGTGCTGGGGTCAATTCTAGGTGGTTTTGCAACCCCAACCGAGGCGGCTGCAGTGGGGGCGTTTGGGGCATTGGTTTTGGCCTACCAGCGCAAAGCACTCAGCTTTAATGGTTTGAAAGAGGTGGTGCTCAGCACCGCACAAGTTACCGCAATGGTATTTTTAATTTTGATTGGCGCTACCATCTTCTCATTGGTATTTCGTGGCTTCGGGGGCGATGAACTGGTCGAATCATTATTTGAATCATTACCGGGCGGAGTGGTTGGTGCAACACTTTTGGTAATGTTGGTTATATTTCTCCTAGGGTTTATTCTTGATTTTATAGAAATAATATTTGTGGTGGTGCCTATCGTCGGGCCGATTTTATTGGCGATGGGCTTGGACCCAGTGTGGCTGGGAGTCATGATTGCGCTTAATCTACAAACGTCTTTTTTAACACCTCCTTTTGGTTTTGCACTGTTTTATCTTCGTGGCGTTGCGCCTGAAGAAGTGGAAACAAGCGCCATATACAAAGGCGTTATCCCCTTTATAGGAATCCAATTACTATTAATGAGTTTGTTAGCACTTTGGCCGGGCATCGCAACCTGGCTACCGCAGTGGGTGTATGCTTTGGAATAATTGAGAAATTAAATTTGTTTGGCGCATTTATATAGTCACTATTCAGCCCATGCTTAAATTACATAGAGTCTGAGCCGTTACCAGGGCACTGGATAATTAAAAAATACAATATGGAAACTAAGAAAATGAATGATACCGACAGTGAAGTGCCCGTCCCAAGGGGGGAGTTATCTTTAAAACTGGTGAGCACTTACAATAATGCCAATGGCTTCGGCGATATATACGGCGGCTGGGTCGTGTCTCAAATGGATGTAGCCGGCAATCATTATGCGGCAAAAATAGCCCATGGTCGTGTTGCAACCGTGGGGATCGGCAAGATGGCTTTTTTATTACCTGTCACAGTTGGCTCAACACTGAGCTTCTACACAGAAGTGATTACTATTGGCCGTAGTTCAATAAAAATGAATGTAGAAGTCTGGGTTTGTTATCCCGCTGAAAATGAATTAAGAAAAGTAACAGAAGCCGGTATCGCCTTTGTCGCCATAACTAAAAAGGGAAATACGCGGGCAATTTCACAGCCATAAAGATGGCTGCATGGTGTATTCACGTTTTAATTAAAAGTAACTATTCGTATCACGCTAAAACTTGCGCATAACGGCGTTAAAAAATAATCATTTAACCATGTAAACTTACATTTTTAGCTTTGTTCTGCTCAAAGTTAAACGCAGTCTGAGCAGTTACAGGGTTCGTTGAGTAGCTGCGCTTTTTTATGCTGAAAAGCGCCTAAACCCTCCGAAATTAAAATCTTTGACGTTAATGCTTACAGAGCTACTTGGCAAACTGCGAGCGATATTTTTGTGAAGATTACTCTCCGCCATATTGATTATTTTTGGTTTTGAGAGTGGCTCCCGGTCTTTGTCAGCAATGAGCAGTACTTTAGGGAATAGTCGCTTGTTCGGTTTGCTTTCTACAATAATGCCGAGTTCTTTACTGTCTAGCTCTACGATACTTCCTGTGGGATAGATGCCGATTGCCTTAATAAACTCCTCGACTAAATCGCTTTGAAACTTCGTATCCCTCAGGGTGAATAAAAGCTGGCTGGCATCGGAGCTGCTAAGGGCTGCCTGATTCCCAAGGGGGTTAATAAGGGCTTCGTAATAATCTGCAATGCCAGCAACTTTACCGACCAGAGGAATCCTATTGCCCTTGATGCCAGTAGGGCTGCCGCTTCCATCATGACGTTCAAGGTGGGTTCTTATCGCATTAATCACTCGCTGATTCACTTGCTTACAATTTTTAACGAGTGCAATGCTTCTTTCAACAAAGTCATAGGAATGATCATTTGCTGCGATATTTTCTGATTTCTCTGTATCGGGCTTTTGCAGTAAGCCAATTTTTGCCAGCAGCAAGGCTAAGGTAATATCCTGCAATACCTCTGGCTCTAAGCCTAGATGACGACCAAAAACAATTGCCCAGATCGTTGCATTGATAGAGTGCTGAAATAGGTCTGAGCGTTGGCTCTCTAACTGTGTTAGCCAAATAGCGGAATCAGGGTTGCTAATAGCGCTTTCAACAAGCGCTAAGCAGCTTTTGTTAAGAGATGTAACGGCATACTCATCGCCCTTGGCTAATTGTTCGCTGATGGTTTCAATGGATGTGATTATTTTTGCATGAATGCGCTTAACCTTTTTTAATTCTTTGGAAAAAGCAGAGGGTAGAGTTTTGGCGTAGCGATCTGACCTTATTTTTACCGGCTTAATATTCAAGCTGGCCTGTATATTTGTGACGCAGGGTTGGATTACCGGCTTTTCATTGTTTCTATTGTCTATACCTGCTTTAGGTAAGCGAACGCTTTTAGATCGTACTGTATCAATAAATACGAACTCGCAATGTTTTGAGAGCTCATCTATATCTTCCTGTGAGCGTACAAAAAACCCCTGCATAGGAAAAGGCGTGTCTTTCCAAGGGATTGGCAGTTGGCAAATAAACATGCCGTGTGCCAAGTCTGATATATAAATTTTGCTCTGGTATGCGCTCATGGCTTTACCTCTGTTTATGCCAATAACTATGCTCTTAAGCTATCACACAAAATAAATATTCGTTAGAGGGTGCGACGTGAGATGTAGATTGGGTCACGAAATGGAAGCAATATATTCTTGCTAATGTGAGGGAGTTAATATTTTTTTGAAAGAATGGCATAAGATGACAAAAATTTGCACTAGTGCCACATTTTGTCGGTTTCAACCTGCTTAACTTTATCTCGTGGTAATGAAAAAATGAATTTCATATAAGACGATTTGTGAGGATTAATAGAATGAAAGGTGCTACTAGCATTTATAACCCCGAGTTGGATTTGCTTGAAAAGTACGATGACTTTTCATCTTTATCAGTCAGCGATTTAAAAAATGTAAAAAATGGCGCGGGTGTCATTAATCTTAAAAAGGGTCGGTCACCATTAAAAGCAGTGGGTGAAAACAATCTTTTATATTTTATCAGCGGTGAGATTGAAGTGAGGTTGAGCAATAAAACGTATTTTATTAACAGCCAAACTGACGAGAAAATTCTCAGGAAGGCATTTAATGAGCGAAACGATATATTAACAATTATAGCGACGCGCCATAGTTCGATTTTATTTGTTGAGCGAAGTGCCCTTTATGACTTGTTGGCTTTTGAAAATATGGGGGACTATATTGTTGAAGACCTCACTGCTGAAGATGCAAGGAATAAAGATTCTGACTGGATGCAGTCAATGCTGGCGACAAAATTATTTCGTAAGATACCACCACAGAATATCCAAAAACTATTTTCTTCGTTTGAATCAAAAAATATTGGAAGAGGGATTCGGGTTGTTAGTGAAGGCGAAAATGGTGACCAGTTTTATGTCATTAAAAAAGGAAATGCTCTGGTTTCTCGTAAGGGTGCAATGGGGCAAGAGCTGGAGATGGTCACGTTAAAACCGGGTGATTATTTTGGAGAGGAAGCGCTGGTGGGTGAAACAACGCGTAACGCCTCTGTCACGATGTCTCGTGATGGGGTGCTTATGTGTCTGGATAAAGAATCATTTCAACATCTGCTTCAGACACCTGTTTTGAAAAGTATATCAAAGAACAGCATTGATCAATGGAGTAGTGAAAATAGAGACGTGGTATTGATTGATGTGCGCTTACCCATTGAGTTTAGGTGCGATAGAACAGAGGGCAGTGTTAATATTCCTCTTTCAGAGTTACGGGATAAAATACCCACTTTACGGGAAGAAACCCGCTATGTGATTGCTTGTAGTGATGGATGCCGGAGTCGGCTTGGGGCGTATTTGCTAAATGAGGCGGGTTTGGATGCTTACGTTTTAGCATCGTAGGCACCCACGATATATTAAATGTGATTTCGGCACGTGCTTAGCACGCCTGTTTTTTTCGCTAGTTTTATTGCATCGGCTTACCAGAAAAAAACAGGCGTATTTTGAGCGCCG
>JAESUE010000213.1 GCA_016763235.1 Pseudomonadales bacterium | reverse complement strand
TTTTGACGTCTCATTCCCCGAGAAGCTAGAGCTTCATTACCAAGACGCCGGGTTTCGCCAATCACTCATTATGATTCGTTTCATTCTGATCGCCGGCCTTTTATTTTTCATTTCGCTACACCTTCTAGAAAGTATGGCTGGAGCCGCAGGGGGAATCAGCGCCCTACTAAGTCGTGTCCCAGCAATATTAACGTTGGCAGTGTTGCTCTTCTTTAGCTACCACCCCAGCTTCAAACATAATTATCAAAATATAATCACACTCAGCATCATCCTGATTTGTATTTCAGTACTAGCAGGTGTGACAAACTATACGAAAGAACCTTATATAACCCTCAATTACATTATCGTATACATGGTGTTTTTGTTTGGCGTCCTTGCGATGCCTATCACTGTCAAACATGCCGGATACGCAGGACTGGCGGCATTAGCAATGATTACCGGAACAATGCGTTACGTCAAAAATACGTCTCCTGAATTATTTGGGCTGATGGTGTTTATGCTAAGCTGTGGCATCCTTGCTGCGATTGGATTTTCGTATATTATGGATCGATTATCCCGGGTGAACTACCTACAGGGGAAACTTCTACTGGTAGAAAAGGCAAACCTAAATAAAAACAATATTCAACTAGAAGGCCTCGCCAAAACAGATGCGCTAACAGGTATTGGGAATCGTCGCTGCTTTGACGAAGGTCTAGAAGAAGAATGGAATAGGGCCATGCGTAAAGGCGGTGCCATTGGTTTATTGTTATTGGATATTGATTACTTCAAACAATATAACGACACCTATGGCCACCAAGCTGGCGATGAATGCCTTATTCAAATTGCCGAAATGCTTGCTGGAAAAATTCGCCGAGCGAGCGATACCTTAGCACGACATGGCGGCGAAGAATTTGCGCTGGTTTTACCAGAACTTGGGCCGAATGAACTTGAAAAATACGCGCAACGTGTCTGTAAAACTATGGAAGCGCAACAGATTCCTCATAAAAATTCGAAGGTTTCAAGCGTTGTTACCTGTAGCGTTGGAGCAGCAAGCTGGACATTGCGCCCACAAGATAAGCTTGAAGACTTTATTCTTGCTGCTGACCAAGCCTTATATAAAGCCAAGGGGAGTGGCCGTAATAAAGCGATCATGTTCTAATCATTAGCAGATTCAAACGGTGGCCCTCATTCCATCCCATTAAAAGAGATTAGAATTTTCCCTTATTTTACAGATAAAGCCTCACTCTTCTGTAAAATAAATCACTGACCCAAATCACCCAACAAATTACCGTTAAGCTGTGAAATAAGTAATTTTACAAAGCTCTCTGCAAGCTGAGGCTTACCAAACAAAAAACCTTGGCCTTCATCGCAATGATGCTCTCTTAGCAGCTTTAATTGCGCTTCAGTTTCTACACCTTCTGCAATGACTTTTAATTTCAAGTTATGCGCCATCGCGATAATAGCGCAAGTAATCGCCGCATCATCACTGTCGTGCTCTATATCCTGAATAAAGGAACGATCAATTTTAAGCGCATCAATAGGAAAGCGTTTCAAATAACTAAGAGAGGAATAACCCGTTCCGAAATCATCCACCGACAACACAAGACCATCATCTCGAATTTCGTGCAGCAAAGAAATCGATCTCTCTGCATTACGCATAATAGATGTCTCGGTTAATTCAAGCTCTAAGCATGATGGGGGCAAGCCAGTTCTGGCAATTATACTGCGTATATTTTTCATAAAATCTGGTTGACGAAACTGAACAGAAGAAAGATTTACGGCCATTCGCTTAATATCGTAACCCGCATCCAACCACTCTTTCATCTGTTTGCAGGCCTCCATAAGCACCCACTCGCCAATGGAGTTAATCAGCCCGGTATCTTCCGCTATCGGAATAAATCCATCTGGAGGAATTAAACCTCGCTCTGGGTGCTGCCATCTGATTAACGCTTCAGCCCCCACTATCTTGCCCGTCTTCAAGTCAATTTGCGGCTGATAGTGCAACAACAGCTCTTTAGATGCCAAGGCTTTACGAAGGCTATTCTCAAGGGTCAAACGATCCATCGAGCGTGAATTCATGGTGCTTGAATAATTGCAAAAATGATTTTGGCCTATCCGCTTGGAGTGATTCATGGCCGTATCAGCATTTTTTACCAACGAGTGTAAATCGTGTCCATCAGCCGGAAATGAAGCAGAACCGATGCTGGAAGTAATGAATATTTCATGCCCTAGCAACTCCACTGAGTGACTAAATTCCTTGTGTAGTTCACTCGCAATCGTTGCCACGGGAATTTCACGGCTAGGGTGAACAAATACAACGGCAAACTCATCACTGCCGAACCGCGACAGAAGCACTTCACACTCATCACCACAGTCATGCTGTGAATCACAAACAACATCGATAGCCTGCTTTAATCGAATAGAGACACTTTTCAAAAGTGCGTCGCCAATATGGTGCCCGAGGGTATCGTTAATCTGTTTGAAATTATCAAGATCCAAAATAAAAATACTGAGGTAGCCTTTTACCTGCTTTAAATAGGAAAGGCGATTCGAGGCCCAGTCATTAAAAAAACTTCGGTTTGGTAACGTCGTCAGGGCGTCGTTATACGCAAGATAATGAATCCTTTCTTCAGCATTACGCCGTTCAGTGATGTCTCTTAAAATACACACCACTTCGTAATCACCAATCTTTACCAAACGGCCTTCATAAATATGCTTATTTTGCTTAAATTTAAGCGCAAACTCTTTGGTGGTTGTTTCTCCCGTTCTAAATACATCCAATACCAAACCATTCATTTCTTTTGCTAAGGATGGGGGCAAGAACTTATCGAGCTTGTGGCCAACAACCTCTTTTTTATCCATATTCAAGCTGCCGTCATCACCCACTTTATAATCAATCACCGTGCCATTTATAGACATCCGGACAATAGTGTCGGGCAGACCATCAATTAAAGCCTGGTTACTATTTTGACTTTCACGCAAGCGCTCCAAGGTTCTTGCAGAGCGCAGCATATAGCGTACTCGATGGCCAAGAATCACCCAGTTTATTGGCTTAACCAAAAAATCTGTAGCACCCACGCTATATCCGCGTTTGACCGATGCCATATCATTCAAGCCGGTAACCATTAGTATTGGCAGGTAGCTCCCGTAAGAGAGCGAACGAATTTCCTTACATGCCTGATAACCATCTTTTACCGGCATGGAAACATCCATCAATACGATATCTGGAATAATTTGATTAAACAGGTCTACCGCAAGCTGACCGTTCGCAGCCTCCATCACCTGAAACCCAGACTGCTGAAGAACATCCTTCATCAGCAAGCGCATAGTCGGATCATCATCTACAACCAGCACCACAGCACCGCTGCAATCTTCATAGTCAGTACCGAAATCATCTTGAGGAACACCACCATCAAAAGACATTAGTTTGAAATCTCCTCCCCAAGTGCAGATACCACCAAGTGATACTCGCAGACTATGTTTTCTAGCCTTTCCTTTACATCATCAAGCATTTCTTCTTGCGCCTTTGTTTCCAATTCAGCCAAATAGCCACTCAACCTCAGCGCTCCTACGTTGGCACTACTCGATCTAAGTGCGTGAGCATATTGCCCAATTTTCTGTGGTTCATTTGCGCGACAAGCAGCTTGTAGTGACGCCATAATATCTCGGGTACTGTCTAAATAAAGTTTAATGACACGACTAAACATATCACTGCCCCCCCTGACCTGAAGTGCTTTCAACCCTGCTAATACGCGTTGATCTAGCACTGTATTTCGCGCATCTAAATTACTATGAAGAGCCTCTACCCGCTGAGCCTCAACAGCTTGCGCCATAGACCCTGAATCTGAGCTATTAGGTTCAAGAACGCCAGACTTTCTTCGTTCCGCTGGAGCCCACTTAACAACTTTTTCTTTTAGGGAATTAAGAGAAAATGGCTTACTTAAATAATCATCCATTCCTGCTTGAGTACACGTCTCTTTTACTTCACCCGTAACATTGGCCGTCAACGCAATAATCGGAATACGCCCTCCCTTTTCTGACTCAAGCTCCCTGATAGCCATGGTGGCACGAAAACCATCTAGCTCGGGCATTTGACAGTCCATAAAAATCAGGTCAAAAAAATCATTTTTAAAGCACTCTATCGCCTCAAAGCCATCTCTCGCTATGGCCGTTTCACACTGGATTACCCCTAACATACCCGTGGCCACATCTCGGTTTACCGAATTATCATCAGCAATCAACACTTTTACAGGGCGATGCGAACCACCTACAACCATGCCATCTAACACCTAAGCTAACCTATAAAAAAACGCAACTACTCAGCTCACGCTCACATTTTTCGCCTTGTTCTGCTCAAATTTAAACGCAATCTGAACAGTTACAGAAAAACTTACAAAAAACCATCTGCTCATAACGCCATCTAGCTCAAAAACTGCCAGACACTCGTAATCCACTACCCCTATATTAAAGCAGACATTCTCCATCACCTAGCAAGCAATTCAACGCTATTACGCTTGCAAGCTTTTCGTAAATGTAGCTATACCACTTTTACCTAAGTGTAGTAATAATTCTAGTTATAAACTGTTATTCAGCCGCCACAAACCTATAGCCCCCTGATGCATAAAAATGCTTTAACAAATAGCAGCATAAAAAAACACACCCAAGCAGCAAGCTACTGACCAAAAAACAACGTAATACATTGTATTAAAGCACTATTAATTCGACCTATGCTTCATGAGCTTCTCCAGAGTATCACCAATTTCAGGGAAGAAGCTTATCTCACACATTTTTATTCAGTTTGTTAAATAATGCTGTAGAATGGCCACTTCCCAAGTTCAAACGAGCGTTTGAACTTGCTCTTTGCAGCCCATCAAAAATTAGCCAGGATACATTTATGCAACAATATCAAGACAGTATGGCGCCTGAATGGTTTATAAAAGCGGTTAACACCCCCTATTCCGACAAATATATTGATATTGATGGGTGTAAAATCCACTACCAACACTGGAACAATGAGGGGGGGAAGCAAGGGCTTCTACTGGTTCATGGCGGCGGAGCACACTCCCACTGGTGGGACTTTATTGCCCCGTCATTTCTGGAAGACTTCGATGTAGCAGCCATAGATATCAGCGGCATGGGAGATAGCGAGCATCGAGAACAATATACACTCGATTTGTTTGCGAAAGAGATTATCTCTGTATGCGAAGATGCCGGCTTTGGCAAAAACGCGATTATCGCAGCTCACAGCTTCGGTGGCTTAGGAACATTGCAAGCCGCCATTAATTATCCCGATCGCCTCAAAGGAATAGTCGTTGTAGATTCAGCAATTTTCCCTCCAGAATTCAAAGGCACAAACGACATGAAGGGGAACCCCTTCAAGAATAAGAGAGTCTACTCTGATCTGGATTCAGGCTTATGTCGATTCAAGCTCGTCCCACCACAACCCTGTGAAAATGAATATATATTACGTTTTATCGCGCGCACCTCGATCGGCGAAGTAGAGGGCGGCTGGTCATGGAAATTTGATATGGAGTTTTTACAGAAAACGGAAATGGGCAACCTTTCCGAAAGCGTGCGAGATATCAACGTTAAAACCTCGGTAGTTTACGGTGAAAACAGTATTCTATTCATGCCGGCCATGATGGCCTTTATGAAGTCCATCTATCACGAAGATGTTCCGTTTATTATGCTCCCTGATGCCCGGCACCACCTGTTTTTAGACAAACCTTTAGAGTTTATCGAACTCATGAAGAAGACCCTTAAAACCTACCAATAGCGCCACTCACAGAAGCCTCGCGTAAAAAAGTGAGGCTTATGAGCAGCACTAAAAATAGTCATTTTTTCGTAAGAGAAAATCGTAAGAGCAAAAAAGCACTGAACTGACGTGGATATCGCGGAAAAGATGCATTTTTATAGCGGCCCTTATGTATTTCAAGCTTTCCCGTAACAATATCCATCAACGAAAACTGAATCGTTACGGCTGCTGCAACTTATTCAAACGATCCCTCATCAAAAAATAACTGAATATACCAATGATAATGTTGGCAAGCGCAGCCCCCATATACACCCCCTCAACACCCCGTAACATTGCCCCAAGGTAAACGAAAGGAATCGTCAAACCAAAGAGCCTGAATACACTAATAAGTATGGCTATTGAAGGTTGATGCAAGGCATTCAGTATCGAAATAGACAACATCGAAACACCCAGCATGCCAAAGCTAATAGGTTGAATCCAAAAATAACGTTTCAACACCTCTTCCACCGCCTTCTCGTCAGTAAAAACCCCAGCCAATACGGATGAAAAAAGAATAAGCAAAACAGCAAGGCCTAGCTGCCATACAAAGACAAAACGAAACCCAATTTGAGCCGTCTTACGCACGCGATGCAACTTGCCTGCACCATGATTCTGCCCCACCATAACACCCACGCCAGCCGTCATAGACATCACCACAATCATTAGTGCCGGCTCCAAACGCGCGCCCACACCCGTCGCAGCGACAGCCGCTTCGCCAAACTGCGCCACGACAGAAATAATCACCAGCATCGCTATCGGTGCCATTAGATTATTAAGGACTGCGGGCATCGCAATACGAAATACTTGTGCCCACGAATCCAGAAGCTTGCTCACTGTAGGCAAGGCAAATTCAATCAGGTTTTCCCTTCGAATCAAAATAGTGAGCGCCGCTATACAAGAAAATGTCCAGGCCAGAACCGAGGAAAGTGCCGCTCCCTTCATGCCCATCTCAGGGAAAGGCCCAAGGCCAAAAATCAAAAGGGGATCAAGAATGCCATTGATAAGAGCGGATACAGACATAATAAAACTTGGCGATTTGGTATCTCCACTCGCTCGCAAAGCCCCGTTACTGACCATCGGGATCACCAGCACCGTGATCCCCAGAAACCAAACAGACATATATTCCCGAATGAGGGAAAGCAACTGATCATCTGCCCCCATTGCACGAAATATGGGGTCTATTAATGCCAGCCCTACCAAAGACAGCGTACCGAGCAAAAGAATTGCGAACAAAATGGTGTGCGTAAGAATACGCCGTGCCAAAGGCCTGTCTCCACGGCCAAATATGCGCGCCAGCACTGCCGAAGTGCCTGATGATAAGCCGAGAGTCAAAGCGAACACTGCTGCAGTAATGGGCACTGTAAAAGCCATTGCGGCGAGAGGTTTCGCCCCCAGCATTCCGATGTAGTAGGCATCAATAAGGTTAAAAGCCATTATCGCGACTATGCCAATGATCATTGGCATAGTAAGACGATAAAGGCACAGCCCTTCAGGATCCTCCAGCAGCTTATTTGCTTTCCCCAACTTTTGCGTCATTAATTCCCCAGTTTATATGGTCAAGTGATCATTTTTTAACGCTGTTATGCCCGAATTTAAGCGTGAACTGAGGTGTTACGTCGCCAACAGAAAAAATTATAAGCTCAGTATACTAACAGACCCCCCTCTTATATCAGCGTTATTTTAATACAATGTAGGGATTCGACTAGCAGC
>JAESUE010000212.1 GCA_016763235.1 Pseudomonadales bacterium | reverse complement strand
TTGCTTTTGCTTTTGCTTTTACCTTTGCTTTTACTGGCGCATCACTAACACTTTCGGCAGCAAGACTTGAAACCACTAGTTTTGCTTCTATGTTTTTCTGAGATTCCATTTCTTTTTGCATAATAGACCTTCCTAAGTATTGGCTATTTTCCAGCTTTATAAACAACAAGTAAAAATTTCAGACGCCCTAAATTTTTAGGATATAGAAGCCATACAGGCTTTTTCTACCTCGATTTTCTTGGCAAATACTTTATAGGGTCAACGGGCACCCCTTTACGGCGTATTTCAAAGTACAACTTTGATCGACGGGTTCCGCTCGATCCGACTTCGGCTATTTTCTGGCCCGCTTTAACGTAATCGCTTTCCTTGGAAAGCAGCTTACTATTGTGGGCGTAAGCACTGAGATACTCTCCATTGTGCTCAATTATTATCAAATTGCCGTAGCCAACTAATCCACCACCACTATATACAACCTTTCCATCTGCAGCAGCGCGTACCGAATCACCGTAGTTTCCCAAAACATCTAAGCCTTTCCGCTGAACTTTTTTATTCGATACATATTTTGGAATGACCTTACCAGAAGCTGGCCAGACCCAATTACTTACCGTTTTGAGTTGATTCTTTCCTGAGCCGTAGCTCGATGAATCCATTCTTGCATAGTGCTTATTTGAATTAGGTTTATCGTATTTGCTTTCCTTGTTTTTAGCTGTGTTGTTATTGTTATGTTTTGTTTCGTCAAGAACATTTGCGTTATCAGAATGTAACAGTAAAACCTGACCAGGGTAAATTCTAAATGGATGGGTGATCCCGTTTATTCTGGCTAGTTCTTTGTAATCAAGCTGATAACGCCATGCAATGGAAAAAAGCGTATCTTCCTTCCGGACTTTAAAGGTTGATTGTGAAGGTTTCGTGTCATAACGGGCGCTATAAACAGGCACATAACCGGGGTTAGCACATGCTGCAACAAAAAAAATTACGCTGCACAACAGCACGCTTACGGTATATTTAACGTTAATACTCATGCCTTGGAACCATCATTTACGACCAGAGGCCCCCCACATTCAAGCTACACACTTTTCCAGAGCGCAGCACTGATTTATAGCACAGAATAAGCATAAGTCTAAAGAATAGGTAAAAAAATGTAAATATTCTCTATATATTATAAGAACTTAGTTTTTATGCCTATTAGCATCAGTATCGGCCCGAAATATAAGCGTAAGCCTACTCAGGATGCGTAAACCTATACTTCGATCCAAGCAGAGAAAGAAGCAATACCATTAGCACACCAAAAGCCATCAAGCCCAGCCCTGCGCCAAGGTGCGCCTCTGAACCACTTAAAGCCTCATAACTGCTAGGCCATACGTTGTCTTGAAGAAAGGGGACTTGTTCTCCATGACTGTTTGTCCGATAAGAAAGAGTTTGTTTCCAGGGCCACACTTTATTGAGCGACCCAATCAGCAATCCCGTTAAAAAAGCCAAGGTGATTTTCCCATGACGATGCAGCAACCAATTAAGAAGACGGGAAAAGGAGAGAATTCCCAGGGCATTTCCAGCAGAAAAGGTGGTGATAATAAGGAGGTCAAAATCCTTAATGGCGCCGATAATATGCCCGTACATCCCCATCGTTAACAATATAAAACTACCGGAGATACCTGGCAGAATCATGGCACAAATAGCGATAGCACCGGAAATAAAGACCATTACGAGACTAGGCTCAAGAATAGTAGGCGTCATTCCCGTGACAAAATAAGCGCCAATTGCACCGATAATCAGACTAACAATGGCTTGCCAGTCCCAACGGGATACTTCTCTGCCGACAAAAAAACAGGACACCAACACCAAGCCGAAAAAAAATGACCAGATCATTTCTGGGTGTGCTTTCAATAGGTAGGAGATAACCCGAGCAAACAAAACGATACTTGTTGCAATCCCTGATAATAAAACCACTACAAATGAACCGTTAATACGCTGCCAGAAAGCAGAAAAATTTCCCGAGAATAAATATTTATAGGTATCTTTAGACGTAAAGGCGCTGATTGATTCCAGTAGCAGGCTGTAAATCCCCGTAATAAAGGCAATAGTACCCCCTGAAACACCAGGAACCACGTCGGCTGCCCCCATGGCCAAACCTTTAAGATAAAGTAACGCCATCGACTTAAGAGAACCTTTCACTGCAAACCCCCAGAAATAAGTGGCACAAAACATACCGGCTCAATAGTATGGTCATCGAAGCCGCTTTCTGTACGAACAACAAGGTGCAGGGCCTGATTATGTGACTCACCCACTGGGATAACCATTCTTCCGCCCACTTTTAGTTGTTCCACCAGCTCTGCAGGAATTTCCTCTGGGGCTGCTGCCACCAATATACCGTCGTAAGGCGCATTGGCAGCCCAGCCCATCGAACCATCACTGTATTTAAAGGTAATATTGGACTGTTTTAACTGCGATAGAAGCTTTCGAGCACGGATCTGCAGGGGTTTAATTCTCTCGACGCTGTACACTTTAGAAACAAGACGCGCCAATACGCTGGTTTGATACCCTGAGCCCGTACCCACTTCAAGCACATTATTCATCGCCCCACCCGCGAACAAGATCTCTGTCATTCTGGCAACCATGTACGGCTGAGATATGGTTTGGTTAAAACCGATGGGTAATGACACATCCTCATAGACACGGTGCGACAGCGCTTCATCCACAAAAAGGTGGCGCGGGGTATGACGCACAGCATCAAGGACGCGTTTATCCTCAATGCCTCTTTCCACCAGCCTTTTGATCAAACGTTCTCTGGCTCGGCTTGATGTCATGCCAATGCCTGCAACTTTTCTACTCGCTACTTCCAATACAACTACTCCGCTAACTTAGGCTTCTGACATACCCAGCCCATTCAGACTGATTTCTTTTACTTTATCGGCAAGCTTATCAAGCTCACTGTAATAGGACATATCCGCCTTTAAAGGGGTGATAGAAACGTAACCCTCCCTGATCGCGTAAAAATCAGTGCCTGGCCCCGCGTCCATCTCTTCACCTACGCCACCAATCCAGTAATGGGTTTGACCTCGTGGATCTTCTATTTTTACAACGTCCTTCGCTGGGCCTCGATGCCCTAATCGCGTTACGACCATGCCTTTTATCTGCTCTGGGGCCACGGGCGGAATGTTAACATTCAATACGGTGTGAGAGGGTAGTTTAAAGCGCGAAAGGGATTCAATTAATAAGCGCGTCACCTTTGCCGCTGCGCTAAAGTCTTCCGTTTGCTTATCAACCATTGAAACCGCAAGCGATGGCGTCGCCAAAAACCGTCCTTCCATCGCAGCAGCGACTGTGCCGGAATAAAGCACATCGTCACCCAAGTTGGCACCGATATTAATACCGGAAACGACCAGATCAGGGGTGAAACCCAGCAAACCATTCAGCGCGATATGTACGCAATCAGCAGGCGTGCCATTCAGAGAGATAAAACCATTACTGAGGGTTTTAGGCCGCAGTGGTTTTTCTAGGGTGAGTGCGTGACTATAACCACTGCAGTCCCCATCGGGTGCCACGACATGTATGTTGCCAATTTCAGCCAAGACCTTGGCATGGGCGTGCAAGCCCGGCGAACTCACGCCATCATCGTTACTCAGCAATATTTCCACGGTTCACCTAATTATTAAAACTGGCATACTTGGAGGCTATTGATGCCTAAGACACATTAACCAACTCTTTCAATACTGCGGTTGCAAAACCACCACGGCGCAAACTAAAGCTGAGAGTTAAGGCTTCTTTTTCTTGATAACTGAAGTCCCAATGTAGGTCATTTACGACCATTCGCAAACTTCGTCGCTGCATAGAAAGGTCCTTTTCTTCCAGTGCTTGGCAAATTGGCTGAAAATCTTCCAATATTTCCTTCTCGATAGCAAGTGTTTCTGCACTGGGAAGCACCCCGCCCTTCCCCCATAATGGCGCAGTTGGATGAAGGTTTAATAATGCCAGGCGACTAGCGATGGTTTCATCTTCTGGGTCATAGGGAAAAAAACTCTCGGTGCCCTCCAGAATCATTAAATCACCCTCTAGCGTTTGATCCAACTTCCCTGCTTAACTCGTTCAGACAACACACTGTTAAAGAGTAGAGAGCGGGCAGAAGACAAGTACATGCTTTTCAAATGGCGCTGTTTGACTTTTTTATTCTGTAGCAATAAATCTTCTGCATGGACAAGGTTTTGTCCGCCAAATCCAAAACGCTGTTCACCAAAATAGTTGGGGACACCTGATGCTTTAATCCTTTCAAGCCGATGACTCAGCTCATCACTCTGCCCAGACAGCTCTGCAATGGTAATTTTAAAACGGTTAGACTGATGCACACCCCTGCGTAACTTTTTCCGGTGCCAGGTTTGCTGCAACACTTGCAGGTTTTGTTCGTTTATCTCTGACCAAGCGAAGACATCCCGTTTTGGCAGGTGTACGCCAAACCATTGGGTTGTAACGGCGTTACGATCTTTCAAACCGGAGTAGCTCACGTCCCTGGCTGGCACACCGGCAAAACGTGCCAACTTTCGCGCGACAGATTCGGTGTTCTCGCCTGTTTTCTGAATCAACAGAAAACAGTGCTCTCCCTCACCACTCGGTTCAAACCCAAGCTGCTCTTCCACCTGAAAATGCGCAGCTTCACTACGAATCACCCCACGCGCGTCGGGTGTGCCGAAGGCGGTATCAAAACCCTGCTGAAAACGCTCCAATAACAATTAAAACTCCTCGATGATTGTAACGACTCAGCGAACCCTGTAACTGCTCAAATTTGAGCGAAACAAGGCGAAAAATGTGAGTTTATAGGTATAAATAAGCATTTTTTAACGCCGTTATGCGCGAATTTTAGCGTGCGCAGAGTGCTTACCGATGATTTCAATCAACACCACAGCATGGGCCGCTACGCCCACTTCTCGCCCCACAAAACCAAGCCGCTCTGTGGTAGTCGCTTTAACATTGATGTGTGTTTCATTCGCCTGAAGGTCTGCAGCAAGATTTTTTTTCATTTCTTCAATAAAGGGGGATATTTTGGGCGCTTGCGCAACGATGGTCATATCCGCATTAACAAGCCGGAACCCTTGCTGCGTTAATAGGTGCATGACATGCCGCAGCAACACTCGGCTATCGACGTTTTCGTACTGGGCATCCGTGTCAGGAAAATGTTTTCCGATATCCCCCAACGCAGC
>JAESUE010000211.1 GCA_016763235.1 Pseudomonadales bacterium | reverse complement strand
ATTTTGAGGAAAAGAAGTGTTATTAGGGACTGATAAAAAGTCGTGATCAAGGCCTAATAGTTGGTTAAATTATGAGCATTTTAATTAAAATTTATTCGTATACCCCCTCCGAATAGCTGTACTTAACAATATGCCACTTAGATAGCACTCAAAATTTAGCTTGAGCTGAATAATTACCAATAATCTAGTATAGTTTCTGCGTCGTCTTAATTAAATCTCGGAATTTAACCATGAGTGAAAAGCAGCACCGCCAAGTAATCATCCTTGGCTCCGGCCCCGCCGGTTATACGGCAGCGATCTATGCCGCACGCGCAAACCTAAGCCCCACTGTAATCACCGGAATTCAACCTGGTGGTCAATTAACAACGACCACAGATGTCGACAACTGGCCGGGTAATATTGACGAGGTGCAAGGCCCGCAGTTAATGGAAAACATGCAGAAGCATGCCGAAAAGTTCGATACAGAAATCATTTTCGACCACATAAATGCTGTAGATCTTTCCAGCCGTCCCTTTCAGCTTAGCGGAGATAACGCCACTTATACATGTGATGCGCTGATTATATGCACGGGGGCATCCGCTAAATACCTTGGACTACCTTCTGAGGAAGCATTTCAAGGTAGAGGCGTGAGCGCCTGTGCCACCTGCGATGGTTTTTTCTACCGTAACAAAAAAGTAGCCGTTATCGGAGGGGGAAATACCGCCGTAGAAGAAGCTCTCTATCTTTCCAACATCGCGTCTGAGGTTACCCTGGTCCACCGCCGAGATCAGCTACGTTCAGAAAAAATATTACAAGACCGCCTGCTGGCAAAAGAAAACATTAAAGTGGAATGGCACCACACACTAGAAGAAGTATTGGGTGACGATATGGGCGTTACCGGCATGCGCATAAAAAGCACCCAAACAGATGAAAGCAAAGACCTCGACCTTGATGGTGTCTTTATTGCCATTGGCCACCAGCCCAATACGTCTATGTTTGAAGGCAAGCTAGCAATGAATAATGGCTACATTAAAATTCAAAGCGGGCTTGAAGGCGGCGCGACCCAGACCAGCGTGGCGGGAGTCTTCGCGGCTGGGGATGTTTGCGACCACACCTACCGCCAAGCAATTACTTCTGCCGGCTTCGGCTGTATGGCCGCCCTTGATGCAGAAAAATTTATCGATGAACAGTAGTCGTACCAATAACATTCGATTCTTTCTGAAATGATAAAAATCCCCTGGTTATCAGACGATAACTATGATTTCCCGCCCGCTGAAAGTGCCTTGCTTGAACCTAATGGCCTTTTAGCCGGTGGCGGAGATCTGTCCACAAAGCGCTTAATAGCGGCCTATAAACAAGGTATCTTCCCTTGGTATGAAGAAGACCAACCCATACTTTGGTGGAGCCCAAACCCACGGGCCGTTCTTTTCCCAGAAGAGCTAAAGATTTCAAAAAGCCTTGCCAAAACACTACGCCAAAAACGCTTTGAAGTACGTTTTGATGAAAACTTTGAGCAGGTTATTCGAAATTGCTCAGCGCCTCGAGAAGAAGAAGGAGGCACCTGGATAACAGAAGATATGATTCTCGCCTATTGTGAACTGCATAACAAAGGCATCGCCCACTGCGTTGAAACCTGGCAGGATGGCAAACTCACTGGCGGTCTTTATGGCGTATCCATTGGGCAGGTTTTTTTTGGCGAGTCCATGTTTTCTTTTAAAGCCAATGCATCAAAGATTGCTTTTGTTTACCTCGTAAAGCATCTTCAGGCTAACCACTTTCCAATGATCGATTGCCAGGTTGGCAACCCACACCTAGCAAGCCTCGGCGCAAGAGAAATCCCTTTGGAGCGTTTTAAAAAAACCATCAAGGCGCATATTAATGCCGACCCAGGTAATGCATGGAACGTTGAATATCGCCCTGACACCGGCCAGTAAGTCACAGCTATGACCCAAACCACGCACGTTAAATTTTTTATCACACCCAGCCACCCTTGCAGCTACATTGAAAATCAACAGGCGACAACGCTATTTCTAGACCCTCACGCCCGACCCAGCCCCCACCTATACACCCAGCTTAGCGAACAGGGCTTCCGCCGTAGTGGCGGCCATTTCTACCGCCCTCAGTGCAAAGGTTGCGACGCATGTATCGCGACGAGAATTCCTGCCGCCCTTTTTAAAGCCAATAAACGCCAACGACGCGTATGGAATAAAAACCAAGACCTTGAGGCCAATATTGTTGAGCCTATTTTCAGCCAAGAGCATTATGATCTCTATAAACGTTATATTTGCCAGCGCCATCAGGATGGCGACATGTACCCACCCAGCCCAGAGCAGTATCGTTCGTTTTTAACGGAAGGCTGGACCGAGCATGGGATTTTCATCGAGTTCAGGAAGGATAAGCAGCTTATAGCCCTTGCTGTGGTGGATAAACTAGAAAATGCCATCTCGGCAGTCTACACCTTCTTTGATCCTGATTATTCAAACCGTAGCTTGGGTTCATATGCTGTGCTATGGCAAATTGATTACTGCCTTAAAAATAAACTGGAAGCTATTTATCTTGGCTACTGGATCAAAGAATGCCAAAAAATGCGTTATAAATCAGAGTACCGCCCCCTTGAACTCCTCACTAATGGTCAGTGGTTACTCGTTAATTGAAGCAAAGCTTATTAATTTAGGATAATTTACTTTGCGTCAAACTCAAAAATGGGGCAGAATTCGCCCTCGAAATAAACTACATCAATAAACTGGTTTAATTTAATGGCGAAAGAAGAACAGATCGAGATGGAAGGCACGGTGATAGAAACGCTGCCTAATACAATGTTTCGGGTGGAGCTGGATAACGGCCACATTGTAACGGCTCATATCTCTGGGAAAATGCGCAAACACTATATCCGCATTTTAACGGGCGATCGTGTCAAAGTCGAAATGACACCTTATGATCTCAGCAAGGGCCGCATTAACTATCGAGTGCGTTAAGCTGCACGAATATAAAGCATACTAATTGTTTAAGCGCTGTAACTATTCATCTCACGCTCAAATTCGTGCATAACGGTGTTAAAAAACGGTCATTTACACCTATAAACTTACATTTTTCGCCTTGTTCTGCTCAAATTTGAACACAATCTGAACAGTTGCTGGGTTTGCTGAGTAGTTACCTAAACACATAAACTAAAAACGGGGCCCTCCTTAAGAGAAGCCCCGTTTTGGTTTCTGCTGACTGTTATAAAATAGCTATGCAGTTTCCAGTACGTTAAACACTAACTCACCGTCCTGTAATTCCACTTTAACCTCACCCCCATCACTTAGCTCGCCAAATAAGATCATTTCAGCAAGGGGTTTTTTGATCGCGTCTTTAATAAGACGAGCCATCGGTCTCGCACCCATACTTTGGTCATAGCCCTTTTCAGCCAACCACGTTCTAACTGCATCGCTAACCTCAATCGACACCCGTTTTTCATCCAACTGCGCCTGCAATTCAACCAAGAGCTTATCAGCCACACTCTTAATCACCTCGGCATCGAGCTTACCAAATTGAATCGTCGCATCAAGGCGGTTCCTGAACTCTGGTGTAAACAGCGTGTTCAAAGCTTCTAAGCCATCAGAGCTGTGATCTTGCAAGCTAAAACCAATGGATGATCGGCTTACAATTTGCGCACCGGCATTCGTCGTCATAATCAATATTACATTTCTGAAATCAGCTTTGCGGCCATTGTTATCTGTTAACGTTCCATGATCCATCACTTGAAGTAACAGGTTAAAAACATCGGGATGGGCTTTTTCAATTTCATCCAGCAACAGTACGCAATGAGGCTTTTTCGTAACAGCTTCCGTTAGTAGGCCACCTTGGTCGTAACCGACATACCCCGGAGGTGCGCCAATCAAGCGGGACACCGTATGACGCTCCATATATTCCGACATATCGAAACGCACTAGGTCAATACCCATAGTAAACGCCAACTGTCGGCATACTTCCGTTTTACCAACACCCGTTGGCCCAGCAAACAAAAAGGAACCTAAGGGTTTATCGGGAGAGCTTAGCCCTGCGCGGGATAACTTAATGGCTGACGATAAGGTTTTAATTGCATCGTCTTGACCAAAAATAACCCGCTTGAGGTTTGTATCCATATCTCGCAGTGATTCTTTATCTGAAGAGCTCACAGTTTTCGGTGGAATACGCGCCATACTGGAAATAACCTTTTCCACATCTATTTTGGTTATCACCTTCTTGCGCTTACTCGCGGGCTGCAATCGCTGAAACGCACCCGCTTCATCAATCACATCAATAGCCTTGTCGGGTAAAAACCGATCTGTAATGTAACGCGCTGACAGCTCTGCTGCGGCCTCAAGAGCGCCGTCGCGATATTTGATATCGTGATGGATTTCAAAAGCCTCCTTGAGACCCTTAAGGATACGAAAGGTATCTTCAACGGATGGTTCTTCCACATCAATTTTCTGGAAGCGACGACTTAATGCTCGGTCTTTCTCAAAGACACCCCTGTATTCTTGAAACGTGGTGGAGCCAATGCATTTTATATCACCCGATGCCAAAAGCGGCTTAAGAAGATTCGAAGCATCCATCACACCACCGGAAGCAGCACCGGCTCCGATAATGGTGTGTATTTCATCGATAAATAGGATTGCATGCTCTTCTTTTTTAAGTTCGGCCAACAAGGCTTTAAAACGCTTTTCAAAATCACCGCGATACTTAGTACCCGCTAATAAAGCGCCTAAATCCAAAGAATAAATAATACTTTCACCAATCGCTTCGGGGACGCGGCCTTCTACAATCAATTTAGCAAGGCCCTCTGCAACGGCGGTTTTACCCACACCCGGCTCTCCAACTAGTAGAGGGTTGCATTTACGGCGACGACACAGTATTTGTATCGTACGCTCCACTTCTGGCTCACGACCAATCAGCGGGTCAATGCGACCTTCTTTAGCCACCTCATTTAGATTCGATGCGTAAGCGAGCAAGGGGCTCTGACTTGCGCCCTCTCCGGTGACATCCTCATCACTCTGCTCAATAGAGGATTCGTCGTTAGCATGATCGTCATTGGACACCTTAGAAATACCGTGCGCGATAAAGTTCACTACATCTATTCTGGCGACATTTAATGACTTCAGAAAGTAAACTGCCTGGCTTTCCTGTTCACTAAAAATAGCAACCAGCACATTAGCGCCGTTAACTTCTTTTTTGCCTGATGACTGAACGTGAAAAACAGCCCTTTGCAAGACCCTTTGAAAGCCAAGTGTTGGCTGAGTTTCTCGCAAGGACTCTTCATCAGGAATAATAGGGGTCGTCTCATCAACAAAACTAACGAGATCCACTTTTAACTTATCAAGGTCAGCTCCGCAGGCCCTCAATACCGATGATGCGGAATCGTTATCAATCAATGCCAAAAGCAAATGTTCAACAGTCATGTACTCATGACGTTTGCCTTTAGCAGATTTAAACGCTGAATTTAATGTGTCTTCTAGTTCTTTATTTAGCATCGAAGTATCCACCAGTACGAAATGTTATATCCAAAAGTGAGTAGATAGTTTTTCTCTAAACTATCTCAATCTCACAGAGAAGCGGGTGCTGACTCTCTTTTGCAAACAGGCATACTTGATGTGCTTTAGTTTCTGCAACATCCTTGGTAAATGCTCCGCACGTTGCTTTACCTTGCGAATGCACCACCAACATAACCTGTACAGCTTGCTCCTCGTCCATTCCAAAAAATATTTTTAGTACATCTACGACAAAATCCATGGGGGTATAGTCATCATTAAGCAAAACAACTTTATACATGGATGGAGGGGTGAATTTCTCTTTTGCAATGGGTTTTGCCGTTGCTATATCGATGGACTCATCATCCATGTCTTCACCCTCTCTACTATTTAATACTAGCCGACAAAATTCAGGTTTACTCATAATGGAAACTCATACCAAACAAAAAGTTGTTAATTAAAAAGAAATAAGGATAATAAAATACGTTAAAAGTGCCGAAGACCTTCTTAGGGACTCAGCCTTTCCTTTCAGTAACATATGGCCCTGTGGGATAAAAATCAAAGGGTAATTTTGCCATAATACTGCATCCAGCGCTTGACAGGCGGTATATTTTCATAAAGAGTAGAGCGTGTATCACTAACTTATTGAAGTTAGCGATAAAAAGGGATATTACAAAACTAATACTAATAATAACGAATACATATAATAAGGATGTTCGAAATGGCTACAGGGAAAGTTAAGTGGTTTAACAATGCCAAGGGTTATGGTTTCATTCGTCCAGATGAAGGTGGGGACGATCTCTTTGTACACTTCTCTTATATCGACATGGATGGATATAAAAGCCTCCGCGCCGGCCAAGAAATTTCATATACCGCTCGAAAGGCAGACAAAGGCACTCATGCTGTAGACATCAGCTTTATCAATGAAAATAGTGAGACAAGCAAAGAAAATGGTGTTTCCGTAGCACCCACCCCCCTGACACAACCCATCGTTACCCAGCAAGAGGTTGAAACTATCAACACTGAGCTTGAGCCTGCCTAAATGTTGAAAGTGCACGGCGTTTTCTTGTCTCTTTTTAGCGGGTTCTGGCATTCTAACGCCCGCTGTACGAGAAGCTGGGGCCCTGTCGTGCAACGTTCTTGTTCAGATTGCGCTCAAATTTAAGCATAACAAAGCGAAAAATGTGAGTTTATATGGTGAAGCGATCATTTTTAACGCCGTTATGCACGAATTTTAGAATGCGCTAAATAGTTACAACAAAAATAGCGTTTAACTCTAGCCATGCGAGAAAAAACCCCGCAATCCAGTTACTCACATGTGCATGTGTGCGTTATTATCTCCGGTTTTCGCAGCCAGTAAAGTGCATTTGGCGAAAAATACTCAGATAGTGACCCTATGACACAACTCATTTGCCTCAACAAGCCTTTCCAGGTCCTCTCTCAATTTACCGATACCGAAGGCCGTAGCTGCTTAGCCGATTTTATTCACTATAAAGGTTACTACCCAGCCGGCAGGCTTGATTATGATTCAGAGGGGCTGATTTTACTGACGGATAATGGGCAACTTCAGAAACACATCAGCCACCCAGACAAAAAAATGCCAAAAACATACTGGGTTCAAGTTGAAGGAAACCCGACACAGCAGGATTTGGAGCCTCTCCGGGCTGGCATCAAACTCAAAGATGGGCGATGCAAACAAGCCAAAGTCAGGCAAATACCACCTCCCAACATTTGGGAACGACACCCACCTATCCGCGAACGAAAGAACTTACCCACTAGCTGGTTAGAAATTATCTTAAAAGAAGGGAAAAATCGCCAAGTACGCCGAATGACTGCGGCCATTGGCTTTCCAACATTACGCTTGATTCGTTACGCCATTGGGCCTTGGAATATCGACACGCTTAAATCCGGACACTGGGTAATGGCTGACATCCCCACTGAAACACTTCAAGAGGCCACTAAACCAGCAAAAAAAAACACGCACCAAAAAAGAAAACCTCGCCCAAAGACACACCGCTAATAAACCCACTTTTATTTTAACTATTCAGCTCACGCCCAAACTCGCGCATAACAGTGTTAAAAAATGATCATTTAACCATATAAACTCACATTTTCTGCTTTGTTCTGCTCAAATCTGAACAGTTGCAGGGTGCGCTGAATAGTTACCTTTTATTTTACCCAGTGCCGTAACTTTTCCTCATCGGCCTGCTTCGCCTCAACCCACTGATTGCCAGCAGCGAAACACTGGCTTGAGCCCACGCCACCCAAGCTAGCCAACTACCATCCCATGGCAACGCGCCTTCATTTATT
>JAESUE010000210.1 GCA_016763235.1 Pseudomonadales bacterium | reverse complement strand
TTTTGGGAGTGACATAATGATGGTTTTATTTTTCCTTTTGGAAATCAAATAAGGGGCGGCCTTCCTCTATAAAGCTTTCAGTTTGAACGTGAAATTGCGTCACTTGGCCTGCTTCTGGCGCCTTGATGATGTACTCCATTTTCATGGCTTCCATTGCCAGAATAGGGCTGCCCTTCACCAATGCTTGTTCGGCTGAGCAAAAGATTTCTACAATTCTACCGCTCATCGGTGCATGATTGAATGCACGTTCACTACTTTGGCTTTGTTGAAAATTATCACTGCTCAGTATTTGGCGTACAAAGGTGAGGGAGTAGTTTGTGAAGTGTAGGGTGATATTTTTACCTTGGTGGAAGACAGAAATAAAAACGGGTGTTTGGTTTTCGATACAAAAATGAAGTTTATTTTTATCATCGGAAGGAAAATAACAAATAGACAGGCTTTTATTTTCATCTTCAATTGAAAACTTATTTTCTCCTGGCGCTTTAACGACAAGGTTCTTGTCCAGGGTTTTATTAGTAGAAAAGTGACGAAGGGATACGGGGAATCTGGAGTCTTGATTAAGTCGCCAGCCACGTTGTTTTTTCCATGGCTCAGGTTGTGCCGACTGTATTTCAAAAAGATAACATGCGAGGGCGGCTATAAAAAAAGCGCTATCTACTTCTTTGTCTGACGCAGTAAAAACAAGGGGGTGTTTTGCTAGAAAATGCGTGGATAATAAGCCTTGTTTAAACGCCTTACTTTGCAGTAATGATTTTAAATAATCCAAGTTAGTACGAATGCCACTTATTTTGGTTTGCTGCAAGGCAAAAAGAAGTTTCTGTATCGCTTGCTCGCGGTTGTCGCCGTGGCTGATTATCTTGGCGATTAGTGGGTCATAAAAAGCTGTGATTTCATCTGATTCCTGTACGCCGGTATCTATTCGTAAGCCAATATTTTCTTGGGGGAATTGCAGTTGTTGCAAGCTGCCTGTTGAGGGTAGAAATTCGTTCTGCGGGTCTTCTGCATAAAGACGCACTTCAATGCTATGCCCCTGTTCGCAGAGTTCTGATTGTTGCAGCGGCAAGGGTTTTCCTTCGGCGATATCAATTTGCCAGTCGACAAAATCCAAACCTGTAATAAATTCACTAACTGGGTGTTCAACCTGCAGGCGAGTGTTCATTTCCATAAAATAATACTGGTGATCCGAATCCAGTAGAAATTCAATGGTGCCTGCGCCGACGTAATGAACGCATTGGGCGGCGCGTAAGGCCGATTCTCCCATTTCTTTCCTGAGATTTTCATTCAGGAAGGGGGCAGGTGCTTCTTCAATGATTTTTTGATGACGCCGTTGAATTGAGCAGTCACGGTCAAATAAATAAACACCGTTACCATGCTGGTCTATGAAAATTTGTACTTCTACATGCCGTGGTTCACGAAGATATTTTTCAGCTAATAATGCCTTGTCACCAAAACTTTTTTCTGCTTCGGATTGTGCGCGCTGAAACGCATCCAGAAAATCTTGCGGCTTCTCTACAATACGCATACCTTTTCCGCCGCCGCCAGCACTGGCTTTTAGCAGAAGGGGGTAATTAAGTTTGGGCGCTTGTTGTAATAGTTCCGTTTCAGAAAGGTTGCTTAAATCCAAACCGGGTAATAAAGGAATGTTAGCGTTTGATACGCGCTCTTTGGCCTCAATTTTTGAACCCATTTGGCGAATAGCATCGGCAGGTGGGCCGATAAAAATAATATTTTGCTGTGTACAGGCTTCAGCAAAATTTGCATTTTCAGATAAAAATCCGTAACCGGGGTGAATCGTATCGCATTGGCTTTGCTTGGCGATCTGAATGATTTTATTTATATCGAGGTAACTGTGTTGTGCCAAATTTTCGCCAATACACCACGCTTCGTTGGCGTGCTGGACATGCAGGCTGTTTTTATCACAGTGGGAATATATGGCAACACAGTGAATACCTCGCGCTTGCGCGGTGCGCATAATACGGCAGGCAATTTCGCCACGGTTGGCGATTAATAGTCGTTTAATCATGGCCGGTTACATCCTGAATACGCCGTAGCGGGTTTCTTGTTCGGGGCTTTGTGCGAGCACGGCAAGGCAGAGGCTAAGCACGTCTCGGGTTTGCCGTGGGTCTATTACGCCATCATCCCAAAGTCGCGCGCTGGCGTAATAGGGATGGCCTTCCTTTTCGTAACGTTGTCGAATCGGCGCTTTAAATTCTTCGATTTCTTCTTCCGTCCAGTGTTGATCGTTTCTCTGCATTTGATCCTGTTTTACTTGGGCAAGTACTGAGGCTGCCTGTTCGCCACCCATAACGGAAATTCTGGCATTGGGCCAAGCGAATAAAAACCGTGGGTCGTAAGCGCGCCCACACATGCCATAATTACCTGCGCCAAAGCTGCCGCCGATAATGACGGTTAATTTTGGGACGTTTGCACAGGCCACAGCTGTCACCAGTTTTGCACCGTGTTTAGCGATTCCGCCTGCCTCGTATTTTTTCCCCACCATAAAACCGCTGATATTCTGTAGAAATAAAAGGGGGGTTTTACGCTGGACACAAAGCTGGATAAAGTGCGCGCCTTTTTGCGCTGATTCGGAATACAGCACGCCGTTATTGGCGATGATGCCGACGGGGTACCCTTCTATATGGGCAAAACCACAAATAAGGGTCTGGCCATAATTGGCTTTAAATTCGTGTAATTCGCTGTTGTCCACAAGGTGGGCAATAATTGCGTAGGCATCGAATGCTTCGGAAAGGGTTTTGGGAATTAAACCGTATAGGTCTTCTGTGGCGCAGGCGGGTGTTTGGGGTTTTTGCTTGGGTTCTGCGGGAGCAAGTGGCGGCAAGGTGGCTATGCAGTCACGAGCCAGTGCCAGGGCATGATAATCGTCTTCAGCGAAATGGTCGGTCACGCCGGATTCAAAGCAGTGTACTTTTGCCCCGCCCAGTTCTTCGGCGCTGACTTCTTCTCCTGTCGCGGCTTTTACCAGTGGTGGGCCAGCGAGAAAGATGGT
>JAESUE010000209.1 GCA_016763235.1 Pseudomonadales bacterium | reverse complement strand
CGCCTAAAAGCGCCTACTGTTGGTGCTCTCGGCCTCCGTTCCTGACTCGGCTCTACCGGTTCCGTCCATTGAACCGTACCTCCTGCATCCATGCAGTCGTACACAACCTACAGGCGGCGTATCCCGTGATTGATGTCGTATTTTGCCGGAAATATGAACTCCGAAACTTGAGTGTATAAAAATCTTTCTTCTGCCTCATTTTCTTTAATTTTAACGTTTATGAATAGCAACACAGGTTGCTGAATAGATGCAATTGAATATCAAAAAAATCTTATTTTCTGTCTTGCTCGGCCTGATTGTTATGGGCTTAGGCGTGGCCGCTCTCCAGAACAAAAAGGACGGGTCTCAAACTGAAGCTTATTCTTCGCAGCCAGCTTCAAACCCCTTTGCTGCAGCTCCCCCTTCTGATAATCCCGCGGATTTTCAGGTTTACAGTTTGTCTGGGCCTACAATGGGTACCAGCTATAACATTAAATTAGTTTTACCTGCATACCGCGCCAATGAAATAAAGAGTTTCGCTCTGGGTGTGAAAGCTGTTCTCGCGAAGGTAGAGACGCAGATGTCTACCTACCAAAGCACCTCGGAACTTAGCCAATTCAATGATTCCTTTAAGGGGGAGTGGGTTGTTGTTTCTAAGCCGCTTTACAAGGTTATTTCGGCAGCACAGAGTTTAAGTAGTCGCTCTCAGGGTGCTTTTGACATCACTGTTGGTCCACTGGTTAATCTTTGGGGATTTGGCCCGTCTCATCACTTGGATCAAGTTCCCTCAGCGTTTGCTTTGAAGGAAGCATTTGATCGAGTAGGGTATAACAAGCTTCTTTTGGACGCAGAGAAGAGCGCACTAAAAAAAGAAGCTGATTTGTATCTTGATCTATCTGCCATTGCTAAAGGTTATGGTGTAGATAAGGTGTTGGAATTCCTGGTGTCAAAAGGGCTTGAAAACGTGCTGGTGGAGGTGGGCGGTGAAATTCGTGCCATTGGCTTGAAACCAAATGGTAGTACGTGGCGGATTGCCATTGAGTCGCCCCTTTCGAACACTCGGGCGATTCAAAAAGTGATCAATATTAGGGATATGGCCTTAGCTACTTCTGGTGATTATCGGAACTATTTTGAAAAAGCGGGGAGACGTTATTCTCATACTATTAACCCAAGAACAGGGAAGCCAATTGCTCATAAATTAGCTTCGGTTACGGTTCTGCATGAGAATTGTATGATGGCTGACGGTTTGGCAACTATGTTTATGGTGATGGGGCCAGAGCCCGCGCTGCAATTTGCCAATAAAAATAACCTCGCAATTTTTATGCTGGTAAAAAGCGAGGGTGGCTTTACAGAGTTTAGCAGTAGAGCGTTTTCCCAATTATTCGATGATAAGTGACGCGAGCCTAGTCAGTTACTATATCAAGTAGACCTCTGCGAGGAATAACGCCTTCTCTCGCGTATCAGTGCCGCGCATTTTTTAATTCGAGCACGGTGGTTCTAAAAGCAACGATTTTCGTGCAGATATAAATACCTTTTTACTTCCCCCTCTTATGTTTGGATGAAAGCTAAGCCGTTTCTTGATTGATTGATTTACAAGTGTAATACGTCTCTGTAAAAGCGTAGTTCGCTGTTGAGTGCGGTTTCAATGTTTTTATTTTTGTGAAAACCGTGAGCCTCTTCCGCGAACTCGAAATACTTCACTGGAATATTCTTTTTTTTCAGCGCTGATACCATTACTTGAGCCTGGTTTGGTGGCACCACTTTGTCTAATGAACCTTGAAAAAAAATGCTCGGTGCGTTCATTTGATTTACATGAAAGAGAGGAGAGCGCTCTTCGTAAATCGGCGCAGACAACTTAGACTCGCCCAACAATTGTTGCACGTAAAAGGATTCAAATTTATGGCAGTCCTCAGCCAGAGATTTTAAGTCGCTGATACCATAGTAACTTGCGCCAGCGTGAAATGTTGTACTGAATGTGAGTGCCGCTAAGGTGGTATATCCGCCAGCACTATGGCCTCTTATTATAAGTTGTTCCGGGTGGGCGCGGTCGGTTTGTATTAAAAACTTAGTGGCATAAATACAGTCCTCAACATCCGCTACTCCCCAGTTTCCATATAGTTTTTTACGGCTGCTTCGGCCAAAGCCTGTGCTGCCGCGATAGTTGATATCAAATACAGCAAATCCACGACTGCTCCAGAATTGTATCGATAAATCTAGCGAGCTGTTTGCACAGGAGCTTGGCCCGCCGTGGGTTTTTATAATCAATGGAGGGGGCTGATTGTAGTGGCGCTTATGCGGCGCATAGTAAAAGCCGTTAAGCTCTGAGCCATCGGCAGTTTTAAAGCGAAGCCTTTCTGCTTTGCTAATGTGCTTGGAAAAAGCGCTATTATCCTGCGCGCCGACAAGAGTCGTGGCGCTGTTAGTATTTAAATCATATTGACAAATATGGTCTTCATTCTTGCTTTGCCCTGCAATAAATGTCGCTTTATCGTTAGTTATAAATAGTTTTTTGATGTCGGGGTAGGGGCCAAGCAAGGGCTTTAGTGTTTGGGTATGGCCGAAGTTCTCTTTTGAAAGAAGGCCAATGTACCACTGCCCCTGCATCGAATAAGCAGCTACGATATCGCCATTCTTTGTTATGTCGTAGGTATGTTGTCCTAAAACCCACATGGGCTTTCCGAACTCTGCTTCTGCTGGATAAACCGGTATCACCTGTCCATTTTTATAGTGGTAAATATTCCACCAATTACTCCGGTCAGAAACGAAATACAGCGTATTATCATTCCCCCATCGTGGCTGAATGACCGATTCTTCGTCGCTTCCAGCGATATGGGAAGTATTTGCTAGTTCTCCCTCACTATTGAATTCGGCGCACCATAGATAGGTGCTATCCCAAGGCATAAAGGGGTGATTCCAAGTAAGCCAGCTTAATTTATTTCCACAGTGGCTTATTGTAGGGCTGGCATAAAAATCCGCTCCTTTGCATAGATCTTTGGTGATGCCTCTTTCTGGGCAGATGCTAACAAGTGTATTGGTCGGTTTATTAGGTGAATCTGAATGATCCTCCATAATGCAGATAATTCGTTTTCGTTTGGCATCCCATATTGCATCTGCATAACGGAACGGGCCTTCAGGTGTTACCGGATAAGGGGTCTGTGGCTGTGGGAGCTTTTCTGATTTCTTGTTTTTTAGATCCAAGCGGTAGAGCCGCTGGTTGTCGAAGTTGCTGAAGAAGATGGTATCGTCAGTGTATAGGCAGGGTCCTCCTCCATATTCGTGAATTTTGCTGCGCACATTAAACGGGGAAGGGCTTAGTTCTTGAGAATTTGTGTTGCTTGTAGGCAATGAATGGAGTGAAAAACGTCCATTTTCACTGGTCATGCATTTGATCCACAGTAAAGAGTTGCCGGAGCTGATGAGATCCTGCACGCTGTTTCGTTGCTGGGCGACCATGATTGCTGTAATGGGGGATTCCCAGTATCCACTTTCTATAACTGGGTTTTCAGCACTGGATTTTGGAGGCAACATCTATTAAGCTCCTATTTGCTTATGGTGATCATTGCAAAGGTTTAGCACTTGCTCATCGTGAGATTGCATTTTTAACTTACTCGCTAATTATAATTATTAAAGGAGTTACTGCTATGTGGACCAAGCCTGCCTATAAAGAAATTCGTGTTGGTTTCGAAGTGACAATGTACTGTTACGCTCGATAAGTACCCTAAACCCCGCCAGGCGGGGTTTTTTGTTTCCCCAAACTCCCTTCTTTTTTATCTTTTTTCAACGACGCATGTTTTTGCTCGCTTGAATTGTCGTGCCCGTATTCTATCTAAGAGTTTTGCTCGCGATAAGCCATATTTTGATTGCAAGCTATTCCGTATGGAGAAACAAGGGCGAACGAGGTTACGTTTATGCATATAGTTGTTTTAGGTGCCGGTGCCGGTGGTGGCTTTCCTCAGTGGAATTGTAGTTGCTCAAACTGCTCAGGCCTTAGGGCCGGTACTCTCAATGCGCAAGCTCGCACACAATCCTCCATAGCCATTTCTGCTGATGGAGAAAACTGGCTATTGTGTAACGCATCGCCAGACATACTGACGCAGTTATCTAATACACCGCTGCTTCACCCGAGGGGGTTGAGAGAGTCTCCCATTAAGGCGATTCTTTTTGTAGATAGCCAGATTGATCATACTACGGGCTTACTTATGTTGCGTGAGGGCTGCCCTCATCACGTCTACTCTAGCGATATGGTTTATGAAGATCTTACCTCGGGGTTTCCAATCTTTAGTTTGTTAAAAAGTTGGAATGGCGGTATTACTCACCACAGCCTTGCGGTTGATGGAGAAGACTTCAAAATGCCACAAATAGCGGGTTTATCCTTCCGTACTTATGCCATCGAGGGAAAGGCTCCTCCGTACTCCCCCCACAGAAATGACCCTCATCCTGGCGATAATATAGCCTTGGTGATTACTGATGAAAGCAATGGGTCAAAATGTGTTTACGCACCGGGTGTCTATACAATTCCCGAAGCCCTAAGGAAAGAGATGGCGGATGCCGATTGCATCATGATTGACGGTACTTTTTGGCAAGAAGATGAAATGGCGCTTAACGGCGTGGGAACCAAGCGCGCTAAGGATATGGGGCACTTACCTCAGTCAGGTGCTGGAGGAATGATAGAAGAGTTGAGTGGATATAGTAAATCTCGCCGAGTCTTAATTCATATCAATAACACCAACCCTATTTTGAATAATGATTCTTCAGAGCGAAAGATTCTTGATGGGGAGGGCATCGAAGTGGCCTATGACGGTATGGAGATAATATTATGAGCCATGCAGAAAGCATTCAGCAGCCTTGGAGCAGAGAAGAGTTTGAGCAGAAGTTAAGGGATAAGGACGACTTTTATCATATTCATCACCCTTTACACATTGATATGAACAGTGGTAAATGCAGCCAGAAACAATTACAAGGCTGGGTGGCAAATCGCTTTTATTACCAAATAATGATTCCGGTAAAAGATGCAAATGTGATGGCTAACTGTCCTGATAGGGATGTGAGAAGACATTGGGTGCAGCGTATTCTAGATCATGATGGTTATGACGGGGCTGAAGGCGGCATTGAAGCATGGATTCGTCTTGGCGAAGCCGTCGGTTTAAAAAGAGAAGAAATAGTTTCCCAGGAACATGTACTTCCTGGAGTACGCTTCGCTGTGGATGCTTACGTTAATTTCGCCCGTAAGGCGAGCTGGCAGGAGGCGGCTTGCTCATCCCTGACTGAGCTTTTTGCCCCCTCGATTCACCAGAAACGTTTGGACTCTTGGCCCGACTATTACCCTTGGATTGATGTCGCAGGTTATGATTATTTCCGCAATCGTTTGACGGAAGCGCGGAGGGATGTGGAGCATGGTTTAGCCATTACTTTGGATCACTTTAACACTCGCGCACTACAAGAACGTGCTTTGGAAATTCTACAGTTTAAATTAGATATCCTTTGGACAATGCTTGATGCAATGACAATGGCATACGTTTATGACCGACCGCCTTATCATAATATTGCCAAAGCGGGAGGGGTCTCTTGAGCCAGTCTTTATCTTTGCAAGCTATTCCAAAATTAAAATCACTTTTTAGAATGCAGTGGGAGCCGGCACAAAATGCCCATGTGCTGCTTTACCCTGAAGGCATGGTCACCTTGAATGATAGTGCCGCTGAGATTCTTCAACTTTGTGATGGTGAACAAGATGTCTCCCAGATGATTGCATCGCTTGAAGCCAAGTTCCCAGCAGCAGGAAGTCTTGAGAAAGATATATTCGAATTCTTAGAGGAAGCGGGTGCTAATGGCTGGACCGAATAGTGACATGCTAACAGAGCCTCGCTGGCTGCTTGCAGAACTAACGTATCGTTGCCCCTTGCAATGTAGCTTCTGCTCGAACCCCTTAGACTTTAGCCGCTATAAGCAGGAGTTAAGTACTGAAGATTGGGTGCGAGTGCTTCAACAGTCTAGGGAAATTGGTGCCGTACAGCTGGGTTTCTCAGGCGGAGAGCCTCTCGTCCGGCAAGATTTAGAAATCCTTGTGGGCGAAGCGCGGCAATTAGGCTATTACACTAACCTTATTACCTCGACCCTGGGTATGAACGAACAGCGTTTGGAAAAATTACAGAAAGCGGGGCTGGACCATATTCAGGTAAGCTTTCAGGCTCCGGAAGAAGTGCTTAACGATCAGATTGCAGGGGTGACTAGTTTTTTACACAAAAAGCGCATGACTCAAGCCATTAAGGCAGCAGGTTTGCCAGTGGTGTTAAATATTGTTATCCATAAAGACAATATTGACAAAATGCGCGATATTCTAGAAATGTGTATTGAATTAAAGGTCGATTATGTAGAGCTAGCATCTGCTCAATATTATGGTTATGCGCTTAAAAACCGTGATTTACTACTGCCAAGTAGGGAGCAGCTCGAAAAAGCGGAAGCCATTGCCCTAGAGTATCAGGAAAATTTACAGGGAATTATGAAAATATTTTATATAATTCCTGACTACTACGAAAAACGCCCAAAGCCGTGTATGAATGGCTGGGGGAAGATGTTTATCACTGTCGATCCTGAAGGCCTTGCTCAACCTTGCCACAGCGCAAAACTAATTCCGGGGATCGAATTCCCTAACGTAAAAGACCATAGTATTCGCGATATTTGGTACGACTCCCCAGGCTTTAATCATTACCGTGGTTACGGGTGGATGAAGGAACCCTGCGCCAGTTGCGATGAAAAAGAAAAAGACTTTGGAGGCTGCCGGTGTCAGGCATATTTGCTCACAGGCGATGCGGATGCCGCCGGCCCCGTTTGCGACAAGTCTGGCAGTCATAGCATTATTAAAGAGGCTATTGACTGTGCGGGGCAGTCAAGAAATGATACGCAGGTTTTTCTTCGCAATCGTTTTAACTCAGAGAAAATGGGCCAATAGTATTGGGAGTCTGCCTATAAAAGCAGTCTATATCCATGGCGAGATAGGTTTCGGTTATTGTGCGTCAGGCTATGACGTGTTGCCTCGCCTTATCAAAGAGCTTCCACCAACGTAACTATTCAGCTCACGCTCAAATTCGCGCATAACGGTGTTAAAAAATGATCATTTATACCTATAAACTCACATTTTTCGCCTTGTTCTG
>JAESUE010000208.1 GCA_016763235.1 Pseudomonadales bacterium | reverse complement strand
TGTATACCTCTGGCACCACCGGCCGACCAAAAGGCGTACGTCGTCCTTTGGCTGACGGGCCTCCAGAAGCCAGTGCAGCGATGAGTGCGATGCTAGGCATGTTGTTTGATATTAAAGGCGGAACCGGCGCTCATTTGGCAGCAGGGCCTTTGTACCACGCAGCACCTTCGGGTTTTGCTATGGGTGCTCTGCATATGGGGCAGGCCATCGTATTAACCAAGAAGTGGAGCGCTGAAGATTGCCTGAAACAAATCCAAGACTACCAGGTGACGGCAACCCATATGGTGCCTACCATGTTTCATCGCCTGTTAGAGTTACCACAGGAAGTGCGTGATAAGTACGACGTTAGCAGCCTGACCAACGTCATTCACGCCGCCGCGCCTTGTCCCGCTGATACCAAACGCAAAATGATCGACTGGTTTGGCCCAGTGGTTTACGAATATTACGCAGCAACCGAAGGTGGTGGTGCTTACGTAAATTCTAAAGAATGGTTGGAAAACCCAGGCACCGTGGGTCGAGCATGGCCGGGTGCACAGTTGTTGATTTTAGATGATGATGGCAATGAATTACCCGCTAATGAAATTGGCACTATTTATATGACCTCGCCCATGGGGGAGTTCAAATACTTTAAAGATGAGAAAAAAACCGCAGAAAGCACCATGGGAAATAAGTTCACCGTGGGTGATATGGGTTATCTCACTGAAGGCGGTTGGTTGTTTATTTGTGATCGTAAAAGCGACATGATTATTTCTGGTGGTGTGAATATTTATCCCGCAGAAATCGAAGCCGTTTTGCATCAGCATCCTAAAATTGGTGATGTGGCAGTGCTTGGGGTTCCCGATGAGCGTTGGGGTGAGTCAGTGAAAGCCGTAGTAGAAGTGGCTGCTGGTGTTGAACCTTCTGATGAGTTGGTTGAGGATATTCTTAAGTATGCGGCAGAAAATTTGGCGAAATATAAACTGCCTCGCTCGGTGGATTTTATGGATGCCTTGCCACGCTTACCAACGGGTAAACTTTACAAGCGTATTATCAGAGATAAGTACTGGGAAGGTCACGAAAATAAAGTATAAATGTGCTTCTTCATTTTGCGCTCAAACTTGAACGTAATTTGAATCGATAGGTATAAGATAGTAATAGAACCTCAGGCTCCTGATATTTATCCGTGAGCCGGAGGTTTCTCACATTCCTCAGAATATTTTTTCGTGTTATTCAGAAGGAAGCCCCCGTTCATTCTTTCATATCAAAAATCTTGCTAGTTTAGCCCTGCAATCGACACAAAAAACAATAATTTAAATAACTCGCCGGTCAATATAAATTGCCCCATACCTTACAACATTGCCATTGGTATTATTGCGCGCGAACATACGAGAAAATAATTAGATTAATTTTTTGTGATTATTTAGCACACCCTCAAATTGGTGCATAAGGGTATTTAAAAATGATCATTTATGCGTATAAACTCACATTCCCCGCCTTGAGTGTTATGTTATTAAATCGACTTAGAGGAACGCTGCGTCAGTTTGCAATGGCTTGCGGCGACGCAGCGCTGGATGTGTCGATAGCCGATCAGGTGCCGCAAAAGGTGTTTTCTACCACTTGCTCTGGTCGAGGCGGTTGCGCATAGCGTGAATGTTCAGGGTGATAATCAAAGGGTTTTTCCAATAAATCTACCAGTGAGTGAAAGGGCGATAAATCGTTACGTGTGTTGGCGCTTTCGATGACTTCTTCCACCAAATGATTGCGAGGGATAAACGCTGGGTTTACCGCTAGTAGTTTTGTTTGAATGCCGCCTAGATCAGAAAACTCTTTTCCTACTTGGCAACGCCATTGCTCTATCCAGGGATTGAATGCAGCAGGTAGATGAAAGAAATCACTGATGCCGGAAGATTTTTCTTTATGGGGCACGAGGTTTTCTGCAAGGAAACGGAAACAAAGCGTGAAGTCGCACTGTTCTTTGTTCATAAGATCGAGCAGGTTTTGAATCAGCATCAGGCTTGTGGGGCTGCTTGGATTAAGCCCCAGCTTCTTGCACATGACTGCATCGTAGGCGTGCTGATAGGTTGCGGCAAAGCCATTAAGCGCTTCTTGTGCCAGCGCTACCGCCTGTTCTTCATCCTCTGCCATCAAAGGCAGCAGAGATTGGGCCAGCCAGGATAAATTCCACCGGGCAATGGGTGCTTGCTTGTTATAGGCGTAACGCCCGTTGCGGTCGATAGAGCTATACACTGTTTCAGGGTGAAACGTGTCCATAAATGCGCAGGGGCCAAAGTCCACCGTTTCACCGCATAACAGCATATTGTCGGTATTCATCACGCCATGGATAAAGCCAACGCTTTGCCATAATGCAATGAGCTGTGCCTGACGTGAAATAACGTTTTCGAGCAAGGTTTGATAGGGGTTTTTCGTCTGCGCAGCCTCAGGGTAATGACGACTAATCACATAATCGGCCAAAATTTTAACGGAAGCCGTGTCTTGGCGAGCTGAAAAATATTGAAATGTGCCGATGCGAATATGGCTTTGCGCAACACGGGTGAGAATGCCGCCTGGCAATAGGTGGTCACGCACCACGTTATCGCCGGTGATGATGGCAGCCAGGCTGCGAGTAGCGGGGATACCCAGTGCGTTCATCGCTTCACTGACGATATATTCCCTTAGCACTGGGCCAAGAGGAGAGCGCCCATCACCACTGCGGGAATAAGGGGTTTGTCCGGCACCTTTGAGTTGAATGTCGTAACGCAGCCCATTGCTTGGGGAGGTCACTTCACCTAAAAGAATCGCTCGTCCATCACCCAGTTGGGGGTTCCAATTGCCAAACTGATGGCCTGCATACGTTGTGGCAATGGGCGTGGCGTGTTCTGGCAGTGCATTGCCGGCCAACATCTGGACGCCCTCATCAGAACGTAACCACTGGGCATCTATACCAAGCTCAAGAGCCAGAGTCGCATTAATACGAATCAGCTCCGGTGATGATACGGGGCTAGGGTGCTGGTGGGAAAAAAACTGTTCAGGTAGCCGGCTGAAACTGTTATCGAAAGGGAGTGCTGATCTGGCATTCATAGGGTGCGGCTCTATTGGAGATAGTTGCAGGGAAGACTACCGCACCGAAATCCATATCTCTATGCTTGTATGCAATCCTTGCTAGATGAAAATTTTAAAGCCGAGAATAACTACCGCTAATACTTCCAGTGCATAGCTTGAGACAGCAGCAAACCTTCTCAGATTAAAGTTCCCTTTTAACATACTCACAGCATGGAGAACTCTAGCGATGCTGAAAGCACACACCAGCATGGGCAACGTGGAGGATGGTTTATCACGGGATAATGCGAGTATTAACAAACCGAAGGGCAGCACATGTTCAATGGCATTAAGGTGGGCACGAATGGCTTTTTTAATGATTAAATTTCCGCCATCACCGTTTGCAACTTTTTCACTAATCCGTAAACGGGAAATATTAAAAGCCAGCGCTGTAATCAATGCGATATTAATAAAAACATAAATATTAAACCAGACCATAGGGGTGCCATTGAATTGAGGTTTTCAGGGGAAGCGTACTAAACAGGTGTTAATAGGACGACTCAGTTGCCTCAATATATACACAGCTATATATTGAGGCAACTCCCAATCAGAGCGAGTGATGATCACCGGTGTTGAGATTGAGCCAGGTGTTATCCATGGGTTTCACAATACGGGGAGAGAAATATTTCAGTACATTTCTGTCATTTCCCCTCCTATAGATTTTCAAGAGATCTATTCCACAGATTGGTCTGAGGAAATAAACAAGGTGTAAGCGCGAATGGCCATAATAAATCCAACGCATACAGCAAGCTGCCACTGTGGTGCCGTGGTGTTAGAGCTTGACCTGCCGAATGGCCTGCGGGAGCTTGGGCGCTGTAACTGCTCAATGTGCCGCCGCCGTGGAGCTATTTTTACCTTTGTTGCGCTAGAAAATCTCCGTGTGACAAAGGGTGAGAATAAATTAAGCCTTTATCAATTCAATACTAAAGCAGCCAAGCACTATTTTTGTTCAGTGTGTGGCATTTATACCCATCACCAACGGCGGTCTAATCCAAATCAATTTGCCGTAAATGTTGGCTGCATGGAAGATGTTAATCCCTACGAATTGGGTGAGGTGCTCATGTTTGATGGAATGAATCATTCGAGTGATAAAGGGTAACAGGTGATAAAATGACGTTCAGTGCAAATGGATGCTGATACGGGAAATGCCGCTTTGGCTATAATGAATGTCGTTATAGATTCTCTCGGTCGTTGATGGGTTGAGCGTGGCGATCTTTTGTCTCGATCAAAGGCGCTTTACATGGAAATATCTAGAGAGAGTTTTAATCGCTTCTTCACAAATAAAAGGTGTAATGATTAACGGTGTTTTTTGAGGAAGAAAGCGCATTTGGCGTTCTAGTCTATAAACTTATTTTGGATAAAAAAGAAATGATGGAGCTTGTGTGGTTGCCTCCGCTGTTGGGGGTGGTCGGCATTATAATTGCCGCATTGATCTACTCAACAATTGTTCGGCGTCCGGTAGAACCGGGTAAAGCCCATGATGTGGCCGAAGCGATACATCGTGGCGCTCAGGTATTCTTACGGCGGGAATATTCTTATCTTGCTTCGTTTGTGTTCATTGTGTTTCTGGTGATTGGTTTTTTAATTAACTGGATGACCGCTCTGGCTTTTATTGTTGGGGCCGTAAGTTCAGCCCTTGCAGGGTATGTTGGAATGTTTTCTGCGACCCGCGCGAATGTTAGAACCGCGTTGGCAGCTAAAAAGTCGGGCACTGCTGCTGCGCTTACGGTAGCTTTTTCGAGCGGTGCAGTGATGGGTTTGGTGGTGGCGTCACTGGGTTTGTTCTGCTTGGGCTTAGCCTACTGGTTTCTCTCGGGTGATCCAAGTTCTTTGCGTGTTCTTAATGGCTTTGGTATGGGGGCCTCATCGGTAGCGTTGTTCGCTCGTGTGGGTGGCGGTATCTACACCAAGACGGCAGATGTAGGGGCAGACCTAGTGGGCAAGCTTGAAGAAGGTATCCCCGAAGATGATCCGCGCAACCCTGGCGTTATTGCTGATAATGTCGGCGACAATGTGGGCGATGTTGCTGGTATGGGAGCCGATCTGTTCG
>JAESUE010000207.1 GCA_016763235.1 Pseudomonadales bacterium | reverse complement strand
ATAGCCAACATGAATGACGTTCGGTTAAAGATTGTTCGATTATTTGGTGAAACTGCTTGCGAAATGTACGGATTAAATGATTTGAAACCTGTACACCCCCTCCGAATGTAGGATAGTACTTAAATTAATAATGATTAAAATGGAGTAAATAATGTCACATCTAAAACAGCTGGTTTTAGTTGCTTTTTTAAGCATGTTTTTGTTTTCACCAATCAGCTACGCCGACCAAAGCTATCAAGCTGAAATCATGGCTGGTTACGAAAAAGAAGATACAGACTCATCGACCTATAAAGCTATTGGGCTACTAACTGAAATTTACTTTTCACCAGTAAACACCGAAAACAAACCATTAACACAAGCTGCATTTTTAGATAAAAAAAGCTCAGTTGTAGTTGGTTACATAAGCGCTAAAACAGATTTGCAAAACTCAAGTGTTGACTCAATTGATTTGGGTGGGCCATTGATTGCACTTAATTACATTACAGAAACAGGCGCTTTCATTTTAGGTGCGGGTTATTCGAACCTGGATGGCGATACGAACCCTGATGTGCTCACAATTGAAAGTAGAATAATCGGCTTCACTATTGGTAAGTACATAAATGATTCAACTACCGTGAAAGCTTCATACACAAATGGCGATACAGAATACCGTAGTACAACAACTAGTCAAATATTCACCGTTGATACTGATTACTACGAGCTCACATATAATACTGTTCAAAATCTAGGCGCTACAAATTATTACAGTTTTGGTATCGGGTTTGAATTAATTAAGAAAGATAGCTCAGATTTTGTTAAAGAAAATAATAATGAACTTAAGGTCTCAGGTAGTCACTACTTTTCTCGGATGACTAGTTTAGGTCTGGCAGCACTATTTAATTCTGGCGATGATATTTCTGATGAAGGTCAAGCTTTAGCTGTTAGTTTGACTCATTTTATTGCACCTCAAATCGCAATAGAGATTGGGTTGTCAAAATTTAATGCTGATAATAATACTGAGGATGCTGATTCGATATCATTTGACGTGATAGCAAGAATTTAAGTTGGATACAACGCTCAATCGGGTAGCCGAGGGTCTCTAACCCTCAACCCGCACAACACCCGCATGCCAATGTCATTAACTAAAAAGTAAGGGGGCACGCAAACAGAGGGCAGGAAATACCAAAAATTGTCACGATAGGAAGAAAGAATTCAGGGCGCCTGCCCCAGCATCCCTTGTTAGGGGTATATAAGAACCAAAAATAAAAAGACCAGCAAACAATTCACAACAGAGTTGTTTGCTGGTTTGCGCTCAGTAAGTCATCTCTTTAAGAGGCTTTTTCTTCTCTTCTGCTGCATTCTCCAGCTCGCGTAAATATTTATTACCCGCATCAACTAATTCAGGTAAGCCACTATAAAGGTTTTCGTAAGCGGCCAACTCCCTCTCTGCAGGCGTTGCATAATTTTCATCCCACTCCAAATAACGTGGAATCATGATTTTATTCCAAACATTTGGAAATAACACCAATATGAAACTCACCAGATATCCATAGGGTGTGCTCATTGCTTTATCCGTATTACCATAATAATTCAACTCAGGCTCTTCAACCTGGGCATCAGAATGGTGATGAGAATGACGAGAAATTGCCCATACGATCCAGTAAGTCATACGGTGAGCGTCATCCCAGGCATGGCGATACTGAAAGGGCTCAGAAGGCACGCGACACAGCCCCTGATGCTCAATATAGTTAGCCAATTCCAAACCTGTATGAGCAGCAAGGCCAATAAGTACCATTGAAGCAACACCCATAAATCCAGCCGCATAGAAAAACATGCCTAAAACAAGTGCTTCTAATGCCCAGCCCTGAAGTGCCTTATTTGTGTAGTGAAAAGTGGGTAAATCCATCTTAGTCAGGCGCTGCTTTTCAAGATCCCAAGTCATTTTGTACTGACCTGGAACACTGCGTAGCCTAAAGGCGTAAAAATTTTCTCCACGGCGTGCCCAAGAGGGGTCGGCTGGCGTACCAATCAAATTATGGTGCCCATAAGGATGACGCACAGAAAAGTATGTGAACATGCTAAATGCCTCAGCTATACGCCCAATCCAAACAGACTTAGCATCAAATGTGCGATGAGTCATGTTGTGCCCCAGCCCTACACCATTTAGCGTACCAGCCACTGCGGCCAAGGCGAAACCACCAATATAAGAAAGTGTTGAATTCGCTGCAAAAGCCGTAGCCACATCAAAGCCTGTCATTGTTTGAACTAGCGCAGCAATGCCAAATAGATCTTTTTCTGGATAACCAAGCTGCCACGCAAACAAAATAACCAAGAAAGAATTACTGATCACCGCAGTAACTTCCATGAGAGGAAATATTTGCGTATATTTATATGCTCCCGCCCAGGTTTCAGTGTCTTCACCAAAAAAGTAATCGCCAAATAATGCGAGTGCGGCAAGAAATGCGACGTAATAAAAAATAGCGTCACCACCCAAAAAAAACAGTGGTGCCCCCAGAGCTAAGGCAAAGTGGGGTGACGCAAATCGAAAATATTTCCAAAATTTCATTAATGCTGTCTCACCTTCACGCGGGCCTTTGTAGGCCGAGTCTTTGGTGGTAAATAGTTCGAATAACATAATTCCCTCTTATTTTATTATTATTTATATTTTATTTAAGCGAACTCTGATTGACTCATAAGCTCGCATTTTGTACTGAGAATGCCCAAGCTATTCTTTAGAAATTATTCGCAATATTTCGTTAGAATCATGTTCCATAAAGTGCATGGGGTATGACGTGAGTCTATAAGAAATTCCAATCTTCTTCGCGAAGATTTAATAAGGAACTCATTAGTAGACCGATTAGAGTAGCTTCAATAATTCAAAACGTCAAAAAGTAAATATATAACTACAACACATTACTAACGTATTGAATAAACTGAACAATAACGGGTAGCAGCGAAATAAAAACGTTCGTTTAAACTGCGAATGTAAAATCCATATATGATTATATATATCGAGCTGGCTACAGGTGACAAACTTAGTTAAATCAATGGCGTAAAAAAGCATTTTATTTCGTAACTATCCAGCTCGTCCTGAATAAAATTAGGCCATTCACCTATGAATAGGCACTTAAACGAAACTCGAAACTAGGACAGGCACTACTAAAAAACTGTCGCGATAAGTGCCAAGCCAAATTTCAATTTGATCCTATCCATAAATTATTAGTTAAATTGTATAAAATATCGAAGGTGTTTGATGTAAATCTGCATTGACAGTGGTTTATAGGCGTGCTGATTTAGCGTTGCGTTTATGGGCAGTGTGTGGGTTGAGCAATATGATGGCAATAATTTAAGGAATTCAGGGTGCCCGCCCAAGTATCCCCTTTTTAGTTCACTCTTTAGTTCCTTCTTCTCTGGTTTCTCTTAGTTAAGCGGCGCGTTGCTTCAAAATGCCGTATGGTTAGCGATAATGAGGTGGGTATTTTTTCGCTTTCACCTAAATATTAAAGTGGTGTAAAGACTTTAATAAACCACGCCGTCACGTGTTGTTTAAAAGGTATCTTTGCGGGTTTGCAGCGCGGGTCAGTATTTTGCAGCGCTAAAATTGACAGCGTATTGATCGGTAGAGCTTTACAGCCATGCCCGGTTTCGCAAATCATGTCCCACTGAGGCTGTGCGGCTTGATGACAGGAGAAACAGTTACCATTAAATCTATTTTTTACGTCCTGGAACCCGCGCTTTCTAATGGTCGTGCCATTTTTATCAACGTCTAGCTCAAAGAATTCCCAATCCTTTGTTATAGGGCTAAAGCCTTTTTGGCGTTTGACCATTGCTTCGTTGGGGAACAGCTGTACTACAGAGCCGGGAGGGTAGGCTCCACCGGTTGCTGATTCTGCCACGGCAAGTGTGCCGTTTAAATCGCCTAGAATATTATCGACGTAGAAACCTCTTACGGGCGTCATTTCCCTGATGCATTTGAATGATTCGTTTGTAATTTCAATGGTGTCTATTTCTTCTTTTTCGGAACAAAAAGCCGTAACACAAAAAACACAGAGGAATAACGGTACGGTAATCGATAATATTTTAGGTTCTTCGTAAATCTGTGTGAAATAGACAAGAAATATGGCATTTTATAGAAAAATTAAAAGCGGTAAGTTGTTCTATGGAAATTGAAGATCATTATGCCCTGTTAT
>JAESUE010000206.1 GCA_016763235.1 Pseudomonadales bacterium | reverse complement strand
TGTTGTTATGCATGCCTGCCAACTGCCCGCCCGTATTGGTAGTGCAACACATTCCTGCTTTATTCAGCCGCCCCTATGCGCGGCGAATAAATAAAGAATGTTTACCTAATATTGTTGAAGCTGAGAATATGCAAGTTATTGAAGCTGGCAACGTATATATCGGCCGTGGCGACCAGCATTTAACGATCAAACGTGTAGATGGGCAGCTTCGTTGTGTGCTGAGTCAGTCAGAAAAAGTATCTGGACACCGGCCATCGGTGGATGTTTTGTTTGCCTCTATCGCTCGTGTTATGGGAGATAAATGTGTTGCAGCATTGTTAACCGGGATGGGCAGTGACGGAGCAAAGGGGCTTTTGAGTTTAAAGAGACAGGGTTGTCACACTATCGCGCAGGATGAAGCCAGTAGTGTGGTTTGGGGTATGCCTGGCGTAGCGGTATCGATGAATGCTCACTGTGAGCAGCTATCACTAAAAAAGATCGCGATGAAGCTATTACAAAAATCCGAGCGTATCGGTAGTTCACGCACACGAACTGGCTAGTAATCATTATCGTAACACCTTAGCAGACGCTCAAACTTGAACGCAATCTGAACCGTTACAGAGTTCGCTGAGGTGTTACAGTTTGCTTAACATTTGGTTACTTTAAGAGTGCAAAAACTACGTTGTCGAGTCATGGTTTTGAACTATTCTTTTAAACGTAGAGAGTAAGAAACAGAGCTTTACACCTTAATTATACGATGTATGGAGTTTTAGAATGACAATATGGGCCTCCCAATCAGAAGCAGGTGACGCGCTGACTATAAAAGTACAGGGCCGGTTTGATTTTAGTGCGCATCAAGAGTTTAGAGATGCGTATGAAAAGTCCCAAGAGCCAACACAGCAGTATATAGTGGATTTAAAAGACACGACCTACCTTGATAGTTCGGCGCTGGGCATGTTGTTACTACTGCGTGATCACGCTGGTGGCGATACAGCAAGCATCGATATCGTGAATTGCAATAGTGACGTAAAAAAGATACTGACAATATCTAATTTTGAGCAACTTTTCGCAATAAAATAAAGCCGTGCACATAGCGCAAGGATGCTCTCATGGATGGTCTGGAAGAAAGGCCTGCTAAGCTCAATATTTTAATTGCTGATGATAACCCCACTGACCGTATGATTCTTAGTCGAATTGTTCAATCCGAAGGTCTGTCTGTTATTGAGGCCGCAAATGGGCTTGAGGCAGTTGAAGCGTTTAAAAAACACCGTCCTGATTTGGTCTTGTTAGACGCGCTTATGCCTGAAATGGATGGCTTTGACGCGGCGAAACACATTAAGCAACTTTCAGCTGATGACTTGGTTCCGGTTATTTTCCTTACCTCTCTTACCGATGCCGACTCTCTTGCTCGTTGCTTGAATGCCGGTGGCGATGATTTCCTAACAAAACCTTACAATCGAATTGTTCTCAAAGCTAAAATCGCTGCAATGACGCGATTAAGAAATTTGAACAAAACCGTGCTTGCGCAAAGAGATCGAATTTCAGGTTACAACAAGCACCTGCTTAGGGAGCAGGAAGTTGCGAAATGCGTGTTTGATAATATTGCCCACCCTGGGTGTGTCGATGCTCCTAATATCACTTATATACTTTCTCCGATGGCAGTTTTTAATGGTGACTTACTGCTTGCCGCGCGAAGCCCTTCTGGAAATCTACTGGTTTTTTTGGGCGATTTTACTGGGCACGGCCTGCCTGCGGCAATTGGTGCTATGCCGGTTGCAGAGATATTTTATGGCATGTCTCTAAAGGGTTTTGCGATGAGCGAGATTCTTAAGGAAATCAACCGGAAGCTAGTGCAAATATTACCAGCCGGTGTATTTTGTTGCGGATGCATGGCGCACTTCGACTATAGAAAAAATGTTATCAGCGTATGGAATGGTGGCCTGCCTGACGCGATTCTTTATCGGTCCGACAGTGGAGAGGTAGAGCAGCTGCCTTCTTTTAACTTACCATTGGGAATCCTTAAACCAGATCAATTTAAAGTGGCACCCAAAGAGCTTGAATGCGCAGAGGGCGATCAGTTCTATATGTGTTCAGATGGGATTCTGGAAGAAGAAAATATCGAGGGCGAGATGTATGGCGAGCAGCGCTTTCTGGATGTATTTAAAAACAACACCGACCCTTCTTTGATATTTTCCGAACAGAAGTCTGCATTGGATGCGTTTCGCTCTACGGACGATCAGGGCGATGATCATAGCCTCGTTGAGATTATATTCCGGCAGGAAGATGCCCATGAAACCGCACAAACCTCAGTCATAGCAACGGAATCCATATCAAGGGACTGGCGCTTTAGCTACGAGCTTCGCTCAGAGACCTTACGATCGTTTAACCCTTTGCCTCTTCTCACGCATATAATCCGTGAAGAGCCTGGTTTGTCGGCAAAAAGTGGGGAGCTGTACACTATTTTGGCGGAGCTATACTATAACGCACTTGATCATGGTGTGCTGGGCCTAAACTCTCAAATGAAAGCAAGCTCTGATGGTTTTGCAGAATATTACCGATTAAAAGAGAAAAGGCTTCTTTCTCTTGATGGTGCCTCGGTCGCCATTACTTTGGACCATATACCGAAGGACAATGGTGGCCGGTTGACGATACAGGTAGAAGATAGCGGCAAAGGGTTTAATTATAAAAATATTGATGTAGGCTTAGAATCGAACTCTGGTTATTCTGGGCGGGGTATTCCATTGCTTCACAAGTTGTGCGAAAGGCTGCAATACCATGGCAAAGGTAATGTTGTATCCGTTGACTACCTTTGGGAATATACAAACAAATTGCTCACAAAAGCAGGTTGAATGGTGATTCAGCTGATTTGTCTTGTGAAATATTTCCGTGCAGGTTTAAAATAATAGTAACTACTCAGCGAACTCTGTAAGAGCTCAGGTTGCGTTCAAATTTGAGCGTGAGCTTTGTAGTTACAAATAATAATGACGGGGTCACCTTTATGGTAAGTAACATGCCACACCTTGATTACACTATGCTAGACGAGTTAAAAGAAATAATGGACGATGAGTTTCTGGCCTTACTCAGAGCCTTTCTTTCTGATTCTGACACGCGGGTTAAAAGCTTGCGAGTGGCTTATGATGCCGGTGATCATGATAATGCACGTGCAATTGCCCATAGTTTTAAGGGCAGTAGCGGTAACATGGGTGCTGCCGCGCTCTCCCAACTATGCACAGAGATTGAGCAACTTGCAAAAGATGGGCGCACCCTTGATGCAGGGACCCTTATCGGTGAACTTGAAGGAGAATATAAATCAGTAGCAACGGAGATAATGGGCGTTATCTCTTCTGATGCAAAACTTCCTAAGAAGTAACACTTTAGCTCACACTCAAATTTGAACGCAATCGGAACAGTTATAGGGTTCGCTGAGTCGTTACTCTAACGATATAGATTAGCCAACAGACTGCCCTTTTTTTCTTCCTTCTCTTTAGTTTTCCTCCCGCCTCCTTATTACCGCGAACCCATCTCGTTTCCTCCATTGTATATAGCCATGTAGGGCTTATTAAGCCAGACCTTGTTGATTTGTAACGCCTCATCTCATGCTAAAATTCGTGCATAACAGCGCTAAAAAACAACCAGTTAGCCATATAAATTCGCATTTCCTGCCTTGTTCTACTCAAATTTGAACGTAACCTGAGCTCTTACAGAGTTCGCTAGGTCGTTACGTTGATGTAACGACTGGCCCATTTCTTGCTATTTTCTGCTTATCGTCAAGTGCTTTTCTTGTACGCTTTAGAAAGTTCCACTTTACAGGTAGCTTGAAAATGAACACCGATTATTTTGCTGTTAAGGAAGCCCCTCAGGTAGAACGAGTGGTGGTCGCCAAAAAAAATAATAACGCTGATGACCAAGGGAAACAGGATTTTGTTTCATCCTACCAAGCTGCGCGGAAGCTGCAGGAGAGTAGGGATGAAGACGCCCGAAGCAGCGCATCTCGGGGTCGTCGGGATGAAGTAAACAGAAATAATGCATCTCGAGAACACCGCAATCGTGCTGATTCAGAACGCGCCAATGAGCGTCGGCAAGAAGGTGTTAGAAATACCGCGCAAGCTGCTCGAAAGAAAAGTAACGAAACAGTAACTGATAGGAAAGATAGCGGTAAGCCATTGCCATCGAAGGAAGGTAGCGGCAATGCCATGCAAGCACATGCGGCAATGACAGCGGATCGTTCTCCTAGAGTCGACCCCGTTGAAACCATGGATGAGAAGCCTCTTGTTCAGATTAGTCAGTTTCAATCCTATGACTTGAAATCCTCTGAAGAAGCGACGCCGTCGGAAAGTGTATTATTGTTGGAAGGGGAACCAGACTCAGAGAGTGGCGTTGTATCGGCTGAGGAGCGCAACTTGAGTGCCACACTCTCAAGGGATGGCGTCACAGATCAGGGGAGGGAAAGTTCCGACGAGGAGATGCCGAACATTGAGAGTGGTTTGCTTTCCGGTACGAATGAAGATGACCTTGATTTAACAGACCAGCGTGTCTCGTTGGATGAGTCCATTAGCGTCGCAGGCTGGAAACCTGAGAAAGCGGCCGAAGGGTCTGATATAAAAATATCTAGCAGTAACTTGGCGTCATCAAAAAGCGTTGCGGATGACGGAGAGAATAATGCCCTCAAACAAGATAACAGAGAGGCGGCAAACGTAGAACAACGCAATACTGAAATGAGCTCCGATGAAGCATCTGGAAATGTATTAAAAACAAATCTAGAAATAACCGAACAAATTCCCGCAGAAAAAGTGACCGTAACGCCGTTATCTTTGAGAGAGCAAGGAGAAAAAAGCAGCAGAACCGGTGATGCGAATGAAAAAATAAAACCGACGTTAGTGCAGCCCGCCATCGAGCCTAGTGCTCAAAAAGCATCTGCCGACGCCCATTTTCGGGAAGGCTTAAAAGGCAACTCCTTTGACGATCAGCAGTCCTTGCTGAATACCGAGAGTGCTAAAGCGGACATAAAATCGTCCACCGCGGAAAACCTTTCTGCATCGGAAATGTCTTTAAAGGAAGCAAAAAGTGGCGTAGCAACGAAAGGCCTCGATTTTTCGAAGGCTCTCTCTGCAGAGAAATCGCCACTGAGGGAAACCATTGAACTCCCCGTGTCACATAAAAATTGGGGCGAGGCGCTGGCAGAAAAAACGGCGCTATTAGTCGGGCAAAGAGGGGGATTTGCGCGTTTAAACTTGGTTCCGCATAATCTTGGCCCCCTGGAAATACGCGTTCATCTACAAGGGGATAGCAGCTCCGTGGAATTTATTGCCGTTAATCCCGCTACTAAAGAGGCGATTGAGTCAGCTATTCCCAAGTTACGGGAAATGTTTGAGTCAGGAGGGCTTAACTTAGGTGATGTGAATGTGAATAGCCAATCTAAGAGGGATGGCAGCGAAGAGCGAGCGCAAAAATTTCGAAATAGCGAATCACGCGATGAATCAAATGTTGAGTTGGCTGAGAGTGGTGTAGCGTCACCGTTAAGCACATCGTTATTAGATGGGCGCGTTGATTTTTACGCGTAAGTCCGCGCCTACTTGCTGGGTTTTACGTCCTGCGTTGAGCGAGTGTGATTCTAGTCATGCTGGCTCGCGTATCTTTTTGACTAACTCCATTGATTCACCCTGCAGTGAATAACTGTGTCGCGGTGTCAGTGAAAACCCTGGCGCAGTTTTTACTGCCTCTATTATAGCGCAGATAAATTTGGGGTTTGTGAGAACCTCTCGCCGCTCACCGCATAACGCCAAAGCGAAAGAGGCGGATCATAAGCCGTCAATATACTGACAAATACAATTTCGTCTGAATTTTTTGTGTCAATTACTTGTCTGGTGATTGACCTATTGCCGTGGTTTTGTTGGCGATCAACTACTTTTTTACTCGATACCCCCCCATTTTTCAGCAAATAGCACGGTCATACGCTGTAATTAAGCGGTATTTCACTGTGGCACAGTGATTGCTCTATGGTTACCTATTGTTAATGAGGAAAGAAAATGGCTGAAAAGGATTTAGAGCTTTCTGAAGAGGAAGAAAAACCTTCGGGAAAAAAGGGGCTGATAAAGTATATCTTGATCGGGGTTGTTGCTGTCACTGCTGGTATCGGCGGAACGCTTTATTTTCTCAATGGAGATGGGGGTTCAACAGCTGATGAAGCGGTAGCGGAACCCGTGAAGAAAAAAGCGGAATATTACGCCTTGAGACCCCCGTTTGTTGTGAACTTTAAAGACGGGAAAGGAAGGCAAAGATTTTTACAAATTGGCGTATCAGTAATGTCACGAGAATCGGAAGCCATTGATGCCTTAAAAATGCATTCACCGCTGGTGAGAAATAATTTAATCCTACTCTTTAGCGGACAAAGTTTCATGGATTTACAACAGCCTGATGGGAAAAAGAAACTCGCGCAACAAACGTTGGAGGAGTTGCAAAAATTCTTACAGGAAGAGATTGAATCGCCGGGTATAGAAAAAGTTCTTTTCACTGATTTTGTAATGCAGTAGGGCCTTATGTCAGTTCAAGATATTCTCTCACAGGATGAAATCGATGCCTTACTCCATGGTGTCGATGATAGCGATGTTGATGACGACGACTCAGAGGAAGAAGGGGGGGTCAATAGCTATGATCTAGCCTCGCAAGATAGAATTATTCGTGGGCGTATGCC
>JAESUE010000205.1 GCA_016763235.1 Pseudomonadales bacterium | reverse complement strand
CGATCGGTGGGCTTGATCTTCGAGGGCGACAGGCGTTTCGATATCGTCGTGCGCCTGCCAGAAGTGCAGCGTACGAACCTACACGCACTGGCAAGTTTGCCCCTGCCTTTGGCAAATGGTGGCTACGTGCCCTTATCAGAGGTAGCGGTTTTGGAAATGTCTCCGGGGCCGAATCAGATTAGCCGTGAAAGTGGTAAGCGACGAATCGTCGTCACTGCCAACGTACGCGGTCGAGATCTGGGCTCCTTCGTGGCAGAAGCCCAGCAGCGCATTGCAGACGAGGTGGTGTTACCTGCAGGGTATTGGCTGAGTTATGGTGGAACCTTCGAGCAACTGGAGTCTGCCAGCAAGCGTTTATCCTTGGTTGTGCCTGCGACATTACTGGTGATATTAGGGCTGCTGCTTATGGTATTTGGCAGTCTGAGAGATGCGCTGATTATTTTCAGTGGCATTCCGCTGGCATTAACCGGTGGCGTGCTGGCGTTGTGGCTGAGGGGCATGCCCTTATCTATTTCCGCCGGCGTTGGATTTATCGCCTTATCCGGCGTTGCAGTGCTCAATGGTTTGGTCATGCTGACATTTATACGTCAATTGTGGCACGAACAAGGTGGGCTTGAGCAGGCTATTATTAATGGCGCACTCATCCGCTTGCGACCTGTTTTGATGACAGCGCTCGTGGCAAGTTTGGGTTTTGTGCCCATGGCTCTGAATACGGGCATCGGAGCAGAAGTGCAACGACCACTCGCCACGGTGGTTATTGGTGGCATCCTCTCATCCACCCTGTTAACACTGCTTGTTCTGCCCGCACTCTATCGCATCGTGCATGGTCGACAGAATGATGTAAATCAAGCAGAGGGGTGAATTTTCTTGCTAAAAATAGAGGATAAACTTATTCTCAAGTAGGTTTTTTCATCTGAAATAATCGAGACACCCTGCAAATAAAAACATAACTACTCAGCGAACTCTGTAAGAGTTCAGATTGCGTTCAAATTTGAGCGTGAGATGAGTCGTTACATAAAAAATTCTAATTTATACCGCTTAAAAGGAATATTGAAATGAAAGACGTGAGCGAGATCAAAGCGACCATTGAAAAGTTAACGGAAGACTTAAAGCGAGAAAGAGATGAAATTCATCTCAAACTACACTTGGGTAAAGAAGATCTTGAGACTGAGTGGGCAGAGCTGGAAAAAAAGTTTCACCTACTGGAAACCAAAGCCAAGAGTGTTCAAGGGGCAGCCACTGAAGCCAGCAAAGACATCTTTAGTGCCGCTAAACTCCTCGGTGATGAATTAAAGAACGGTTATAAGAAAGTACGTAATAAGCTTTAGGGTTATAGGAGACTGTAGTTTTAGGGGCAAATTTTCTAAGCTCTTGTGTGTTCATCGCAAGAGCTGTTTCATTGTCAGGTTTTTGCGGCATGTCGGTAAAAAGCGTGTTACAAAAAACAGGCTTCCTCGCTTAAGTTTATGGTCTATGTTTTAAATGGACTTTGGGTTTTTCAAGCTCAAACCGACCCTCATTCTGTTTTAAATAAAATGATATTGTTCATCTCAATCATCGAATCCAATAAACTAGGAATTCATAATGAAAAAATTGCTCCTCCCTCTGGCAGTGACGGCTGCTGTCGCTTTTAGCTCGGGCTGTAGTGACAGTAAGCACAATAGCGCTCCCGCTTCCGCTGATGTCACCAAATCAACACTGACCGGTACTGCTGCGAAAGGCATTATTCAATTAGGCATTGTGACAGCGGTTGAACTGGATGCAAGTGGTAGTGACGTTGCCGCTGTCGGTACGACTAAAACCGATAGTAAGGGGCACTATTCATTAAAGCTTGGTGATAATTATACCGGTGGTGTAGTACGCCTACGTATTAGTGCCGATGCTGATACTAGGATGACGTGCGATGCATTTGACGGGTGTGGCGGTACGAGTGCTTTTGGTGATGACGTTAGCTTGCCAACGGGGTTTTCCCTTGATGCGGTGATTAAGCCCACCGGAGACTCCGTCAATGTTCAGATTACACCACTGACACATATGGCCGCAGCCAGAGCGGTTTCTTCTGGATCAGTAAACGCCGATACCATTGCCAGCGCGATTAGCGAAGTAAATCAGATCGTGGGCGTTAACATTATGGAGACCGAGATTGTTGACATCACTGATGTAAGCAGCCTCTCTGGTGCTTCAGATGAAGCAAAACAGTTGGCTCTTTTTAACTCAGGCCTTGCTGAAATATTGGTTGCCGGCGACATGCAACAAAATCTGGATGATCTAGCCGCTTCCTTTGAAGATGGTCAATTTAGCAGTACAGATGCCGTAACTATCACTGAAATCACCACAGCGGTGAGTGATGCAGCGGTGGATGCAGCGAGTTCACCAGTTTCTGCCGAGTTAGAAGATGCCATTGATGATGTCGCAACCGTTGTTGCAGTGATTGAATCCGCAACGAATGAGTCTGGCGATTACAATCCTGAGCCATCTTCCAATGCTGGGGCGACCGAAGTTGCTCAGGCGAAAGCAATGCTTACCAATACGCGCACCTTTGTTGAGCAGATAGGTACGAGTTTTGATCAACCTCTGGATGCTCTGGACATTGATTCTCAGACAGCCGAAGCCGTTTTAAGTGAAGATACTGCGGCACTGAGCCAGTTACTTACCAATGTGATCGGACAGGTTTTTGAAGCCTTGGATACGGATGTTCCTGACCTCGCTGCAGAGTTGGCTAACCCTAATGCTAGTGGTTATCCTGTTGTCATAAGGGATGACAGTGCACAAGAACTTGGCACTATTACCGCTAAAATGGCTTCTTCATCCGCAGGTGTTTCTGTTTCCTTAAATGGCTCTCTTACGGGTTCGGTTGAAGGCACCAGCAGAACCGTTACGCTGACTGATTTTAAAATTGCCTCAAATCTTTTGGCAAGTCAGCTTACGTTTGATTCGATTGATCCTAATCTGTTGATGTCACTCAGCGCTGTTGATGATGCAGAGTTGAATATCAGTGGTACGGCGAGCGCAATCGGTATTGATGGAAAGCCCGATACAGCGATTACGTTTAACTCGGTGGCATTTGGCGTTGGTTTTTCTACTGCGCAGGCAATCACTACTGATACATCAACCACCACTCAGGGCGATGACCTGGAAGCCGCGATCAATGCAGTTTCGTTTATCGGTGATATGAGCATCATGGCCAACGGAGCCACCTTTAACGGAGACGCTGAGCTTAAACTCGTCGATTTCAGCAGTGTTCTTGGTGAAAGCCCCTTGAGCCTGCAGAAAATTGCTTTAAACGGCAGTTTTAACAGCACAACAAAAGGTTCATTCTCAGCGGGCGTGTCTTTAACCATCGACAATGCCACAAGCTTTGATACTTTTTCTTTTCTGGATTATGAAGAAAATGTGGAAACTTATGTCACGTTTAACCAGCCAACATCGAGTTTTTCGCAAGCGGATAAAAATATTATTAATGCTGCCATGATCAACATTGTTGACGCTTCTGGGGGTGCTGCTGTGGTTTCTGCGCTAATGTCTATTAACTCTCAGGGTGAGCATTGGCTTAATGTATGGCTTAATAACGGCGACAGCAATTCTGTGCTTTTATCTGGTTTAAGTGGTGGTATCAATACGCTTATTGCGTCTGCAGTTAACACCGAGCTAGGCACCACACCTGAATCCATTAAGGTTTGGTACGCGAGCTATGACATACTTACAGGCAGTGCAGAGGCTTGGGTAGAAGCATCATTTCCTGCTTATGAAAGTGCCAATAACTTTGTAAAAGGCACCCTGACTTTTAGCACAACAGCGAATGTGCCTGACTTGCCAGAAGCCACTGTTGTGACAACGGTAAGCCGTACTGCCCTCAATGGTGGTAACGTCAGCATGACAGTCAGTCAAGATGGCCAGAGTTTTAAGTTAGAGCTGGCTAACGCGGATGCCCAGGCTGCTATATCAGCGGCTGTGATGACCCTGACGACTCCTGATGGCGCTAAGCTGGTTCTTAATATGAGGGAAGAAGAAAGCGGTGGAACCTATGTGGTGAGTGGAACGGCATTAGTTAATGGTGTTCAAGTGGGGGATATTTCAGAAACCAGTAATGGTGTGACTCTGGTTCGCTATAACGACGGTTCCTTCGAGAGCTTGTTCTAGTAACGATGCTTTTTAAACTGAAGCGAAAAGGGTGGCTGTTGCCGCCCTTTTTTTTAGCCCTCACCCTCTCGCTGCCCAGTTATGCTGGAGCACTAAAGCCCTATGTCATTTTTGACATGCAGGCCCATAGCGAAACAGTCCCCATTAAAGATGCTATGGAAGATTGGGAAGGTAACAGCTTTGAACGGGGAGAGAATCAGTGGGTTTCGGCGTGGTTTGAAACAGGCTTACGTTATAAACGTTGGGGGATGGGCTTTGTTAAACGCTATGATTTTGACTTGCGCTTTTCCGAAGATACCGCAGAACTTTACTGGTTAAGTGCGAATAAAAACCCCTTACCTCTTGGCAGAAATTTCAATGTTCGTATTAAAGCCAAGGCCATTAAAGCATCTGGGTTGCGAGTCATGTTTTCTGATGCATTAGGCCAATCGGCTTTTTATAGCCTTGGCCTCACCTACCTAAAAGCACATTACACCGTGGATGGTGGCATTACCGGCTTTGCGGATGTGATTAACGAAAAAGACTACGAATTTGATCTGTTGATCGATTATCACTATACCGAAGATACCTTGTTTGATCGTGTTGTCGAAGAACCCAGCGGCAAGGGTTTTGCTGTAGTTGCAGAATTTAATTACCAGTTTGCGAATGCTACCCAGCTTCATGTTCAAGTCAGGGATCTTTTTGCCAATATTTATTGGGATGAGTCTCCCTATACCGAAGGGTTGGCTACCTCCAACCGCAAAGAATACGATGAAAACGGTTATGTCTCTATCAAACCGGTTTTAAGTGGCTTTGAGGGCATAGACAGTCAAACTGTACAAAGGTTGGAGCCACGCTGGTTTGCCCAACTAAGCCATACCTTTGCAGGGCCTTATGGCGGTTTGTTTCAATACCGCCATCAATATGAACGTCACCTTTTTGGTTTGGGTGCAACGCTTGCCGTCGGAGAGGGGGAAATTAGTACCAGTTACTGGGCGGTGCAGAATGCGCTTGAAATAAGTTGGCACTGTCGCAGGCTTGGGTTTTCCGTAACGGCGGATCAACTTGATGAGTCTGATTTGAAATCTATATGGCTTTCTTTATCCTATGGGCGCTGAGTAGGGAAATGCAGCTAACTTAAAAATCAAACCATGCCTGATGAGGTCATCATCAGGCATGTCAGAAATCACTTATTGCACAACCTTTACGATTTCGTTGGAAAGCTGGCTGGTAATGTCGTTGCTATCAATGGTGATGCCGGCTAAATAATAGCTCTTGCCCTTCACCAGTCCTTCTATGATCAGGCTGGTTGGTATATTGCCGCTGCCATCATCTACGACTACCATTGACGTTGCTCCCTCATATGGCTGATCCAAACTTTCGCGGAAATAAATGGTGTATTGTTTAATTTCATTAGACGCCAACACCGTGCCATCTTCGCGCTCGGTCGGGGCTGACCAGCTTACATTGATCACGCCACTTTGTACCACTAGCTCAGTAAACACCGCTTTAATTACGATATCACTATTCATGCTGATCAAACATTCTGATGATGTGCTGCCATTACAGCTTAATTCCCAATGATTAAATTCATAACCGTTTTCGGGCGTTGCCATTAAGGTCAGGCTAGTATCCTGCAGAAGACTGGTAGAACACGTGGCACTGCTGCAATTAATATTGTTTGATATGTTTTGCACAGCACCTGCGCCAGTAATGCTTGTGTTTAGAGAGTAGTAAGTTGGCTCTGGAATCACTTCTTTAAAGATTGCAATAATCGAGACATCGCTTAAGATAGTCAACGCACAGCTTGGTGAAGTACTTCCAGCACATTGCACTTCCCAGCGGTCGAACTCAAACCCCTGGGCAGGGGTCGCGCTAAGAGTTTGACTTGCGCCTTCGATGAAAACTTTAGAACAGGTTCCGGATGTGCAAATGATAGTTTCTTCAGAATTGCGCACTGCGCCAGATCCTGAAATACCAATATTGAGGGAATAGTAGCTTGGTTCCACTACGACTATTGCTGTAAAAACTGCAGTAGTTTGAGAATTACTATTTATTGTAAAAGCGCAAGTACTTGAAGTGCTTGTTGCGCATAAACCTTCCCAATGATCAAATTCGTAACCTTGGGCGGGCATTGCGCTTACAGATACAAGCGTGTTTTCTGAAAAGTTATATTCACATAATAAAGTGGAGCAATTAATATCATTATTGCCGCTTACAACACCCTTTCCATTTAGACCAACACTCAGCGCATAGTACATGGGGTCTTCTCCACCGGCACTAAAATAGCTCGCCACTGATGTTCTATTCGTAAGAGTATTCGGGATATTTGAGCTGGCAGCAAGCATGACTTCTGATGCGGAAATTGTTCCTGCTCCTTCGGCAAGAACACCTTGTTGAAGTGTTAAATCATCCAGTACTTGTTCTACAGATTTATAATTAGGAGATTCACCTATATTGAGAAATGAGGCATCAATAATGGCTGCAATAATTTCTTCATCACTCGCGAGATAAAGTGCTTTTGCATCACCAGTAAGATCAACAGGCGTTAGCTTGTGTATAGGCGTTTCCAGAGAAAACAATTGCGCAATATAAGCGCCGGATGAATCCACATTGCTCCAGGTAAAACCATCAGAAGATGCTTCTACTTGAGCAACCACCATATGCCTTAAAGGAGAAAAGTGTGCAGGCATGAATTCTTCATGACCTTCCAGCTTTACAATATTACGTAATAAAAAATCGCTGCCCAAGGCAAACGAATCTCCAAATTGTACGGTATCACCATTTATTTGGCCGCAACCGGAATAGGCATCGCAGGTCATTAATGTGGGGCTTAAGTCTGAATTATTAGCAGTAAGCTCTAAATACAATAAGCAACGTGCATGTTTTCGGGGTATTTTTACAGAAAACTCCCCATTGATATTAGTTTGAGCCGTGGCGAGCCGTTCATTACTGATGGCTCCATGATTAATAACGTACACAGCAACATTGGCATTCTGGATGACGCCTTTTATGGCCTTTCCTGGAAGAATAACATTGCCAAAATTTTGAAGGCTTATTTCTGCATCAGAATCTAATATTTCTTCTGATGTTTCATTAAGCGCTTGTTCTCCGCATCCGCTCATTATAAGAGTTGCCAGAAGAATGACACTGGCATATTTTAATGCATTGTTTAAACGTTTTAACATAGGGAATACGGCCTCAATCTAGCATTTTGTAACTTATTCAATCGTGCGAGTTACACGAATTTATAAATTGAGACTAGGTAGCCTGTCGGCTTACGATGAGACATGGTCGGCAAAATTTGAGGAGACGTTTTTAAAGTATGCTTTCTGTGATCGTGAGCACAACGGAAGTGTGACCAACAACTAAAAGTTAGACATTAGGGTGCGATGAAAAAATGGGTAGGAGAATATACTGTGCAGAGTAGCGACCTGGGTCGCATGAGAATTGCTTGATGGACGGTGCAGTTAAAACACTTAGTTTGCTGGAACTGTCCGGTCTGCCGCCCAGCGACGAAGTTCGTCAATATTTTCTTTCATGGTGACAGAAAGGGGGCGGGTGCTTTCTAATGCTAGTGTCAGGTGATCTGTGTTTAAATCTTCTTTTTTAGACGCTACATTGTAGAGTGCGGATACAACGACCTGTTCTATTTCAGAACCAGAATAACCTTCGCTAATAGCCGCCAAATAATTACAATCAATGTTGTCTAAATTGATATGACGTTTATTTAAGTGAATGGTGAAAATTTCTTTGCGTGTATGCTCATCAGGAAGATCAACAAAAAATATTTCATCAAAACGTCCCTTACGAATTAATTCCGGCGGGAGCTTGCTGATATCATTGGCGGTTGCCACCATAAAGACAGGTTTTTCTCGTTCTGCCATCCATGTAAGTAGCGTGCCGAGTAAACGTTTTGAAATCCCGCCGTCGTCGCTGCCCGATGAAATCCCTTTTTCTATTTCATCCATCCATAAAATACAGGGGCTCATTTGTTCCGCTAATTGCAGCGCGTCACGCAGACTGCGTTCGGTTTCCCCCACATATTTATTATAAAGCGATGCAAAATCAAGACGCAGCAAAGGTAAACCCCAGACTCCGGCCACCGTTTTTGCAGCGAGACTTTTTCCTCCGCCTTGAACGCCCAGCAGTAAAATGCCTTTGGGTTTATCCAGTGATGCATGTTCTTCATTATTCAACATAATAGTGCGGCGTTGTTCCAGCCAATGTTTTAAATTGTTGAGACCGCCCACATCAGAAAATTTCGCGGTATCGTATTGCATACTGAGCACGCCATCCAAAGCCATTAAACGAAATTTTTCGGTGTTAATGGCGGAAACATCTTTATGGGTAATTGCACCATCATCATAAATCGCTTTGCGGATAAGCTTGCGTGCATCGGCATAGGTCAAGCCTTGAAGGTTATTAACGATAATTTTTAGTGTGGCGGTGTCGGTTTGAATACGCTGGCCGCGATGTTGCTTTGTCCAGTTTCGGGATTCCTCCCGAATAATGGCATAAAGCTGATCGTCATTGGGCAGGGATAATTCAAAGTGGGCGGTGTAGCGGCGAATTTCAGGGGGAGCCTCCAGTGCATGGCTCATCATAATAATGGTATGGGGTACTTTTTCGTGCTTGAGTGCAACATCCTTCAGTAGGCGTATTACTTTTGGTTGGTTCGTGAGGAAAGGGTGGAGATCACAAAAGAGAAAGATGCCCGCTTCAGCACTGTTTACTATCTGCCGTAAAGCCACTTCTGGGTCGCACGTTGGTGCTTCCTTATCGGGTTCATCGAGATCGAGGCTGCCGAGATTCATGTCTAGGTCAATATCGATACGGCGTAGGCCTTGAGTAATGCTCCAGCCGTAAATGGGTAAACCCCGGCTAATTCCCAAGCGTGTTACCAGGGCGCTTACGCGGTTTTCTTCATGACTTTCAACAATAATAAGTGGCACTTTAGAGCGAATTACCAGCTCTAGGTCATGTAAATCAGGCATATGTACTTTCCGAGTATTTCTTAAAAGATGCAGAATAAATTTCAGTATAGAAGTCACAATACAGGCCGTGTGCAGAATTGACGGCTATCTTGCTTTGGTGCCTAATAGCGGAACAACAAGAGCGCCAACGTAAGCACTCCGCTAACGCTCAAATTCGTGCATAACAGCGTTAAAAAATGATTATTTATACGTATAAACTCACATTTTTCGCCTTGTTCTGCTCAAATTTGAACGCAATCTGAACTCTTACAGAGTTTGCTGAGGTGTTAATGGCAACAATACAAGGATTCCAATCATGGCCTGCTTTTTCTGCAAAATCGCCGAAGGCGAAATACCCGCTGATATTATCTTTCAAAACGACGATGTGATTGCCTTTCGAGACATTAACCCCCAAGCGCCTACCCACGCACTGATCATTCCCAAACGGCACATAGCCACCCTGAATGATCTCGAAGAAGGCGATGAACACTTGGTCGGTAGTCTCTTTCTTGCGGCCAAATCACTGGCTGCAGAGTTTGGTTTTGCGGAAGATGGTTACCGCACCATTTTTAATTGCAACGCCCATGGCGGGCAAAGCGTTTACCATATTCATCTGCACCTTCTAGGGGGGCGGCAAATGTCTTGGCCGCCGGGCTAGCCGCCAGTCAGTTTTTCTCGCTACGATGCGCCAAGACCAGCAGGCTCTTAGTGAACCTTGCCCGGCCCTGCATTCCTTCCTTCAAACTATTAAATAAAGAGGCCCACCATGTCACGTCGTTACTCCTTAATGGATAATTTCCTTGGCCAGGCAGATCGAGCTTTGCGCACCCTCTCACGCGCGGCAAACATCGCTGGCCGCGAATCACCGGCTGAGAGCTGTGACGAAGCAGATTTAAGCGAAACTGAACGCAAGCACAGCGCTGGCCTTATGCGTATCGACCACACCGGCGAAGTTTGCGCCCAAGCCCTCTATCAAGGGCAGGCGCTCACTGCAAAACTCGGTGATGTGCGTCAAGCCATGGAGCATGCCGCGCAAGAAGAAGTTGATCACCTTGCCTGGTGCGAAGAGCGCCTGAATGAGCTGAACGCCCGTCCCAGCGTATTCAACCCCGCTTGGTACGCAATGTCCTTCGCTATCGGCGCACTGGCAGGTATTGCTGGAGATCAATGGAGCTTAGGCTTCGTTGCAGAAACAGAAAACCAAGTATGCCGACATCTTGATGAGCACTTGGATAGCCTTCCCGAACACGATGAGCGCAGCAAAGCGATTCTAGAAAAAATGCGGGAGGATGAGCTGAACCACGCAACTGCAGCACTTGAAGCGGGCGGTGCGCAATTGCCATTGCCTGTTCGTCTGGGAATGAAAGCGAGCAGCAAAGCAATGACAGGCACGGCGTATTATTTGTAAGTGACAGCTGCGCTTTATGGGGCTCCTATTATTAACTGGAAATAAAAATTGAAGGTCTTGCAGGCGACCAAGGCAAATTTCACTGACTTGAGGTCGAAAATAGAATGAAATCTGGAGTATGGCCCTATCATCGAGGGCCATATTTCTTTATCTGCACCTAGTTCTACAAAGCTGGGTAACTATCATCATGGTTCAAGCACGGCGGCGGTTGGCTTTTTTTATTGTTTCTAGGAACACCTAGTCATATGCGCTGCTATGAAATATGGTTTGACGACCATGGCCCCGACTTATCACGTGGCAGCATGCGTTAATTTAAGTCTTGGCCCCTTTTCTTTTCTTCTTTCATAATCTGCCTGCGACAATATGCCGCGTTGCAATCAATGCTCCTGATACTTATTATATTAGTGTTCTCTAATGTATTAGGTACTTGTTATGACCACGCAAAAATCATTAGTAGGCATTTTATTTTATAATTTATGTTGTCTGCATCCCGCTCTCAGGCAGATGTTCCTCAGGAAAGCCCATCATCAGAGCCCGACCTCGTAAATACATGTGATTCAGATAATAGTAATAATGTTTTGAAAAGCAGAGGTAATAATATGTATGTCAACTGCGAGCAGAAATTAAGCCCTATACCTTTTGTATAGTTCGCCTTAATGACTTCTTGCCAAACCATCAAGGCTACTAGATATAAAAAAATAAAATCATCAGGAGAATAATAATATGAATGTAATCAATGTTGGCTGGAAATACGGCCGTTTCTTTATCGCATCAATTATCGGTGTAATCGGCACAATAATGCTTGTTTTCGGTGTATCGTGGCTTCCCTTGCTACTAATCGGCCTAGGCGCACTGGCATTCGTGCTAGACCTTACTTTGGGTACGGATGAAGAAATTTATCATTACGATAATCCGGGTATTTTTTACCCCATTCAATATGCCAGCCAGATATCCGGTGTATTCACTGCGCTGATGTTTGCTTGGATGCTCGGCTTACCCGGTGATTTTTTAAATATTTCGGTTGGCGTACACGCCTTAACAGGCTTTGATATGCTTACTGCTCATGCTAATGACACGTTTGGCATGTACGCATCCGCCTTCGTGCTAGCGGCTCTTACGGCAGCAATTGGCTCCATTGCAATTGGCCATGAACTAACCCACCGCGTAAACATGCCTGTTGCGGTATTTTTAGGTCGCGTTGGTGAAGCCTTTGGAATGCATACTCGCTTTTCAATTCGCCATCCTTATGGCCACCATAACTGGGTTTGCACACCAAAAGACCCAGCCACAGCGCAGCGCGGTGAAAACTTTTATCCCTTTATATTGCGCTCAATCATTGGGCAAAACATTCAAGTCTGGGAACTCGAAAAACACCGTTTGGATAAAATGGATACTCCCGCTTGGAGCTGGAAAAACAAAGCATTGCGTGGCTGGGGTATGGAGCTGCTGGTTGCAATAACGTTCTATGCTGCTGCAGGCTGGGTGGGTGTCTTAGGTTTTCTAGGCATAGGGTTGGCCGTTAACATCGCTCTTGAGTTTGCAAACTATATGGAGCATTTTGGTTTAATTCGAGTGCCTGACCAGCCACAGCAGGTTCGCCATGCTTGGAATGATAACCACAAGCTCACCTACTGGGGCACGGTTGCAATCTCTCGCCATGCTCACCACCATGCCGATGCAGATATTGAGTTTTGGAATTTAAGACCTTTTCCAAATGACTCTCCACAAATGCCCTTCGGTTATATACTGACTGGGTTAATGGCAACAATACCTCCACTTTGGCATATGGTTATGAATAGAAAATTAATTGAGTGGGAT
>JAESUE010000016.1 GCA_016763235.1 Pseudomonadales bacterium | reverse complement strand
ATATTTATTTTAAGATGCTATATAGGCCAGGCATTACGGGGGCTGCAGCTTGACCGAGAACTGCTGGCCCTCCTCCGTCAGGTTTTAGCTGGCGGCTGAACCGCCGCTATTTTCATCGCTACCCAAAAGAACAAATTCTTTTTCTAAACGCTTGAGCTCTTTCTTGGAAACCCCGCCAACCACCCCAAGGGCATGGCGCAAACGCGCACGGGTCATATCTGGGCCCAATATGGCCATGGAGTCCATTAATGGGGTTGCGCTAGATTTTCCAGTGATCGCCATAAAGATAGGCGGCATAAAATTGCGCAGTTTTAACCCCATCTCTTCTGCAAGCTGGCTAATGGTTCCCTCAATGCTTTCTCGTTCCCAGTGGCGTAAGGCTTCAAATCGCCATAAAGAAAATTGCAGCACTCTTTTAAGCACATCGGGTTCCAAGCCTTTAATTTGAAAATTTTCTTCGGTGAGAGGCAACACCCCTGAAACAAAAAAACCAGCCAGAGGTTCAATATCACTAAACAGCTCTACCCTGCTCTGCACCAAGGGGGCGATTTGCATAAAATATTCTTTATTAAAAGCCCATTGAGAAACCCGACGGCCAAATTCCTCCGGCTCCATGTCTCGAATCCATAGCCCATTGAGCCAACTTAACTTTTCAGTATCAAAAATCGGCCCACCAAGAGAAACCCTTTTTATATCGAAATCCTGAATCATTTCGTCCAGGGAGAACTTCTCTCTCTCATCAGGCATAGACCAGCCCATGCGCCCAAGATAGTTACACAGCGCTTCGGCAAGAAAGCCCATACGCTGGTAATAAAGAATGCTGGTGGGGTTTTTCCTTTTGCTTAACTTACTTTTATCGGGGTTGCGCAATAAAGGCATATGGCAAAGTACGGGCATTTCCCAGCCAAAATAATCGTAGAGCAATTGATGCTTGGGAGCTGAGTTAATCCACTCTTCTCCACGAATAACGTGGGTTATTTCCATGAGGTGATCATCCACCACGTTGGCCAGATGGTAAGTCGGCATGCCGTCAGCTTTCATCAGAATTTGCATATCGACCTGGGTCCAGTCTATTTCGACTTCGCCACGAAGCATGTCCTGAAATTTGCAGCTCCCTTCGCGAGGCACTTTCATGCGTACCACGGAAGATTCTCCTGCTGAGATTCGTTGCTCAACTTGATCGGAGGACAAACTCATGCAGTGACCGTCGTAACCGGGCTGCTGTTTATCTTTCATCTGCTGGACGCGTAGTGCGCTCAAGCGCTCTGTACTACAAAAACAACGGAAAGCATGGCCTTTGTCGACAAGCTGCTCAACGTGCTGGTGATAAATATCGGTTCGCTGGCTTTGATGATAAGGGCCATGGGGGCCACCAATATCTGGCCCTTCGTCCCAGTCTAAGCCCAACCACCGCAAGGCATCTAGAATCTGTTTTTCGGAATCGCTGGTGCTGCGCGCCTGGTCGGTATCTTCGATACGCAGAATGAATTTTCCGCCCATAGCACGAGCAAAAGCGAGATTAAATAAAGCAATGTAAGCGGTGCCCACATGCGGGTCACCGGTTGGAGAGGGAGCAATACGTGTTCTGACTGTCATGTTGTTTCCGCTGAGAAATACAAAACCGAGAAAGTCTCGATTCGGGTATTGTTTAAGAAAAGAGTCATATCGCTGTGCATTTTATATGATTGAGAAAGATTCGGGAAATAATGAACACTCTCAACGAAAACTTTCCTGCTGAAAAAATAGCAGATCATCACCTGCAGAAACCCCAAAAGAAGCAATACCACTGGACTGGTCTGCGATTCCATCTCCGTCAAAGTCATATTTCAACCAGTTTGGCACGGTGATATTCACCTTCACCATGCCTTGATTTCCAGCACCAGGCGCACTCAGCACTAGATTACCCAAGCCATCACTTAGGCCAGACACACTGCTTACACTTGTTTCACCCACATTCAAATTTAACTGAAAATCACTCAGCGAAATAGCTGCAGAATTCACTAAGGTGCCCGAACAAGCCGATGCGCTATTGTTATCCTGATCATTTACTTTAAAACCTGAGGTCGGTGCGCCAACGGTAATAAGGTCGTAATACTCGACTCGAAAAACCATCAAAAGGGGCAATAATTCAGAGCCATAGGCATTCTCCAAGCTCAGTCTGCCGTAACGAATTTCTGTTCCGCTAATACCTGACAGCGTGTATTCATCACAAAGATCGGGAATGCCATCAGCGTTGCTATCGATTTTATAGCAGATGTTATCGCCATCTTGCAGGATTAGACCCTGATGACTGTCGGCGGAGCCATCACCATTGGTATCCGTATTCAAATAGGATGCATCATCAAAATAATCTTGCAGATCACTTACAAAGGTGATTGGCTGTATTGCATCACCGGGGTTGCCAACCGTTAGCGCTGGGCTTGGACTGGTGTCATCCAATGCTTCAAAAAATCGCACGCTGAAATCAGCAGAAAACACCTCGTCGCCAGAACTTGCTTGCACTGATTTATTATAAAATATTCCGTTCTGCAGGTCAGCTAATCCGCTTAGGGTGAAATCAATAAGCCCTCCGCCTAAATCATTCATGGTAATTGCGACCGTATTATTGACGCTCGGAACGGTGGCCGTTGTCGCGCCATTATCTTGAACCGCAAACTGAATGTTTTTTTGGCTAACGGAAGATACGGTAAATTTATTAAACGCGCCTGTGTAATTTTGTACAGCCACTCCGGCGGTGTTAACGGCTGCCACTGTCATTCTTGGGCTTACATCCATGGCAAATTCCTGGCCTTGGTATGTAAAGTCGCACGTCCAGTTATTGCTACTATCGCTATTACTGTCGTACCAGCCATCAAGTAATAACGGCGCGTTACTGCTTGCAGAAAAATAGGCTGGAGTGAATCTTCCTACATAACCTGATTTCCCATAGAGGGTTATGCCTGTACTTGATAAATAAGTACCGTCGGTGATTCCTGCGCTTACTTCTATGATTCCCACCTCATCAAAAGAGGATGCGCTACCAGTAGAACCGGCCCCACTAGAAAAAGAGTTAATTAAAATTGTGCCATTTAATCCGGGATCATTACCACCGACAGGAAGTGCCAACACAGCAGATAAACTTATCGTTTCACCTTCACCGCCAAAAGACGGGGCCACACCGTTATTTGATAAATTTGCATTGTTTGTAGGATCTATATCATCGTGGCCATCGGGAATTCCATCGCTATCTAGATCATCAGACGCTTCGTACAAAACACCCCTTGCCTGAATATCAAATAACTCACCCGCTATTTTAAATATCCCACCGGCTGCACTGGTCGCTGCAGGGTTGCCAGGCAAGGTGACATCTATGCCAAATGGACGAATGCTATAGACAGCACTACTACCGCTAATATTAATGGGATTACCGCTAGTATCCACCGCAAGCCCACTGCTATTATCCAACACATTTAGCTGGTATTCGCCAATATCGCTAGTACTGAGAGTAAAGCTGGAAACACCTGCGATAAAATTTAATGCCACATTGTTAGAGGCTGGTTGACTGGTAGGAAGAGTAACGGTATTAACCACAGGCGCAGTGGCAACAACAGGGTGATTAATGGATGGCCCGTAAGACATTTTAAGATTAACGTTGGCGGAAAAATCTGCTGCCACTCCGCAGCTACCTGTGGACGGGTCACGTTTAATGTATTCTATTCCAAAAGAATGATCCCTTCCTGCTATAACATCACTATTAAATGCGGCGATACTAAAAGCGTTGTCGTTAAATGTAGTACTACTTGATGTGCTAGAAACAGAGCTGGTGACATCCGTCGCAGTGGTCGTCATAACATCTGCATGAGCGTTTGTAAGCGCAAGGGTTACCACACCGGAATCAGCGGCATCAAAGGTATACGTCGCTGCACCATCATCGGCATTTGAATCAACAATACCATTTGTTCCAGTGGATACCGCCCAGCCACCGTGCCCACTGCTTGTCGTTAATGAAAGCGTATCCGTATAACTGGTCATGGTTGCGCCACTAGAATCAATCGCCGTAATGACAACGGATGTGGGAAAACAAGTACTGCTATTTGCAGGAATATTGATGTCGAAATGATCGAAGGTAATCACGCCCGAAGAGCACAAGGTGCCAAAATTAGCATTGGCGACTGCGGCGGCATCATAGGTTTGCTTCGTTTTTGCTGCTGGGGCACTACCCGTTGCGGTAATGGCACCATTATTAGTGGGATTCCCTGATATTGATACATCACCCTCAACATAAATAAGTGCGTTGATCGTTGCTTTATTAGAAATACTAAGATCACCTTTAATGATAATTATGAGATCTTCCGGGTTGCCACTTTCATTTACATCTGCATCAACAATAAAACCTCTATTTAAACTCAAGTTTCCGTTAATGAATAGGCGTGTCGTCAGCCCCGGCGTAACAAGAATATCCGACACCATCGATCTACCGTAATAATATTGATCTCCTGTTCCTACTGAATTTGGAAGTAAGTACCAAAAGCTGCTAAAAGCCTGACCACTCGGATAACTATAAGTAAACTGCTGTGATGTAGTTGCGTTACTTGTTGTATTGACGGGGAACACATCCGAGCATACTGCGCCATAAGCGGCTTTCCCCGAAGAAAAAACAATCAATGCTAGCAATAAAATAGTTTTGGCGGTTAAAAAATATAGCACTTCTTTTTCAAAGGCTTTATATTTAATTTTGTAATAAATATATGGCATCATCACAGTTAATTCTCTGTCGTTAGTGTTGCAATGATCTTTCTATACACATAGTCCGGAGAACTCGCAAAAACACCACTTGAAGCCACCGAGCTTATCTCATACATTGAGATTGATTTTCCTCCTTCTACATAAGTATTTAAAGCCGAGCACGACACACTCACAGTAAAACCATTTAAACCGCCGGTAAGATTCAAGCTTCCAGAGCTACACCATGTTGGGTTAGCATCAATTTGATAGGCCGCCCACTCAACGCCACTTTTTGCCGCGTAATAAGCTCTTGCACTTTGAATACTGAGGGCTGTGGAACCCGCTTGGTTAGCCGAGAGTTTTGCCATCATGGTGACAATCCCCGACACAATTACCAAAAAGAAAATGACCATCGGTAATGCAAAACCTTTTTTAGAGGAATACTTCATGCTCGATTCCCCACATGAACCTGATGCACTAAACGCACACGCTCACCATTATCCAAAAGCGTAAGAATAATCGTCACAATGGCTTTACGCTGGGTTGAACCAGGAGAATATGTCAAGGTGCATGCCTCAACATGATCGACCAATAAGGCAGCGCTGCTTGCGCTAGATAAAGGAGACAACGCCCCACTTGTGGGTTGGATGTTTTGAATACCGTAACCCGCGTAGCGTCTTATTTCCCCTGCTCCGGTATCACATAGATAACTAGCAGCGCCATTGACCACGTAAAAGCGTTTATTCGGCGAATTTAATGCAAATTGAAAATCGCTATCGAGCGTCACCAAATCATTAACACCATTATCGGTAACCGTAATCTCATTTCCTGCAGGGGAAATAACATGGCTTCCCAACGGAGACAATATGCCCGTACTTGCACTTCCATATAAATTAACGCCGGCAATAGGCCCGCTGCCATCTACCCATGAAAAATTATAAATCACTAAACGGGAGCCCGTTGTTGGTTGCGTGAGATCCCCCATTATTTGAAAGCTATTATCTACAGAAGAAAAATCAAGATGATTCGAAGCGGCCAACGCTGAGGGTGCGCTTCGATAACGGCCTGCGCTAATAATCGGCACAAACTCAATAGCGTTACCGCTGACCCGAACGCTATTAGGCACTGCGTTATGTAGATCCCGCCCTATTCGACGTAAACTGCTTTCTGCCAGATTCACCAAATTGACGCGGGCTGAAACGTCAATATACGCAGACATTTGATTGCCACTAATCGTAGAAATAAATACAGCCACAATGCCCGTAAGCGTAATTACAATAATTAATTCAATGAGTGTAAAACCCTTACTGTGTAATTTAAGCTGACGCATATTAATACCGTACCCGATAGCCAGAAAGCGTCACGTTTTCACCCAAAGGGTTAACAACAGTGACCACTATCTGTAAAATATCACTGCCCGATATCGCCCCCAAATGCCCCGTTACACTCGCTCCGTTATTCACCGCCACAGTCACCTGATAAGAACTAAGCCCTAGGCTGTTACCGGCGACATCGGTAATGCTCGACGAGCTATACCCGTTATAATCACACACATTATTAAAATCACTGCGGCTTGCAGGTGCGGCGGGGCAAACAGTGGATGTTGATGGGTCAAGAAATGCCTGGGCTGTCACCTCTTCTACAAACGATTCTGCAATGGCAATGCTTTGTTGGGTGATCATCGGGTCAGCACTGCGCCCCACTAAAGAACTAAAGGTATTTAGCAAGGCAACAAGGCCAATTCCGGCAATCGCGATTGCCATCACTAATTCAACGAGGGTTACACCTTTCTGCGAAGAGATGTTCATCGCGCAAAGCCTGTTTCGCCATCGACAAGAATTATTCTGCTACCGAGGACTATTGCTGCTTGAGAAAAAACATTACCGCCACTGTTTTTAGCTTGGCCTAAGCTATTAAAAACAATTGGGCTAACTGTTGAGCTATAAGAGGTGCCGGAGGGTAAATCGCTATTCTGATAGGCATCAGCACTACCGGGTAAATAAACTGTTTTATCAAAACTGGGAGACGCACTATTGCAGGAGCTATCCTGCAATAAACTGAACGCCGTACCAGACATGCTTAATTGAACAGAGCAACCAGACGCAACAGATAATCGCTGGCTAAATCGAAGGGCTTGTAAAAGGTCATCATAAAAAAAGCGCTCATCGAAAACGCTTTTTGAAGACATGAGAGGGATCGCTGCTGCCGTTACAATACCGAGAATAACGACAACAGATATAAGCTCAATGATGGTGAACCCAGAGTCTCTACCAAAAGTTAGCCGCGATGGCATACATTAAAACTCGCCTTAACAGCCCGTAGAAACGACAGTAACCGATGGCGGTGTAGTTCCTGCATTATAAGCTACAGTACAGGTTGCTTTAAGTGTATAAGTAAGTGTGCCACCCGCTGCATCAGCAGAAGCGGGGTAATCATTAGTTGTATCGACCTGAGCAGCAGCAGTGATGCCTGCAGCAAGCGCATCAGGGTATCCTCCAGCAGTTGTCGTTATCGTCGCGCCTTCCACCGTTACAGACGTACCCGTACTACCCGCAGCAAGCCATTTAGAATGTACAATCGAGCTGGATGATTTTAATGCCCCAGCTAATCCCTCTAAAGATGCGGTTCTCGCCTCAGAGCCCAAATCTGCAAACCGTGGAACAGCAACAGCAGAAAGAATACCCAGTATCACCACTACCATAATTAACTCAATCAGGGTAAAACCACTTTGAGAGTTTTTTCTTAAGCCTTTCATACTATCACCTTTATTTATATTCACGTTTTACCGATTGGTATGTTCTTGAGATTTATCGATCCATCTAGCGGTTCATAAATAACTGAATAAGTTTCATCTAATAATAGATAAACGTATTCACATTTCCCATCAACCCGTTTGCTACGTACTTTAATTTTTTGTTTGCCTTCTTTTTCATTCGAGCTGTTATTCGCCAACAATACTTGCCATAATCGTTCACACTGTAGTTGTGGAGTGCTCATATAACTGCTTTCAAGTTTAGCCGTGTCTAGAATAGCCACCGGCCATCCACTAGCGTTAACGACAACTGAGTATTCTTTTTCTTCTTTTCCTATGTTTACAAATGGCGACGGTTCTACCAACCACTTATTATGCACTGCATAAACACTCGCTCTATAAGCGGAGGTCGTATATTCAATACCAGAAAGCTGCGCCTTATCAAAAAGTACAACTCCCCGCGGAAACAACACCGTTGCAACGATAGTTATAAGAGAGATAGTTAAAACAATCTCTAATTTTTTAACCCGCCTAACGTCACTTTTCACCGTTTTCTCTAGTATTAAGAATAGTTAACTATCTCGCGTTATTGTGTCCGTTTAACAAATCCTTACACTTGCACAGTAGCGGAGATACAGAAACACAAAAGCGATTGATTAAATGGTTAAAAATCGTATTTTTCACGTCATTGCACCGGCCAAATTCCACATAGGCAAAAATATCCCTAAAGCCAGCACCAACACAAGAACCCCCATAAACACCAAAATAATGGGCTCAATGGCATCAGCAAGTCGCGTTAAATCATAATCGACTTCTTCTTCGTAAAAATCTGCAACCTCATTAAACAGAGCATCTACCGAGCCTGTTTCCTCTCCCACCGAGATCATTTGTAAAACTAAACCATTAAATAAACCGCTGTTTGATGCGGTATTTGTCAGTGAATCACCGCGTTCTATACCTGACACCATTTTTTCTACACATTCTGATACATATCGGTTATCCACCACGCGTGCTGTAATACGCAAACCTTGCAGTATGGAAATACCCGATTCCGATAGCAGTGCAAATGAGCGGGTAAAGCGCGCTAATATTATTTTAGTGAATATTTGTCCAAATATTGGCAATTCCAACCTTTTCATATCCCACTTGTATGCACCGTTATCGGTGTTTAGATAGCTTCGTACACCTGTAACAGTACCGGTGACCAACATTAGAATAAGCCACCAGTAATTTATTGTGAACTCAGATGTCGCCATCAGAATGCGCGTAGGCAGTGGCAAGTCGGCGCCTAATTTTGCAAAAACACTGGCAAAGTTTGGGATGACAAAAATATTAACAATAATCATGGCTATAGAAATTGCCACGATGACGGATATAGGGTAACGCAGAGCTTGAGAAACGCGCCGGCGAGTTTCCCTTTCTAATTCAAGGTGATCAATAAGCTTATGAAATGCTTTATCGAGATGGCCCGTGGTTTCACCCATATGCACCATGCTGACAAACATTTGCTGAAATATATTGGGGTGGTTATCCAAAGAATTGGCCAAGCTTAATCCACCTGCCAGGTCTTCGACCACTTTACTGAGAACTTCTTTGAAATAGGGTGTTTTAGCATTTTCTGCTAAACCACTAATGGCCTGAATAATGGGAATACCGGAACGCGTAAGTGCCCTCATTTGCCGACAAAACATCGTCAGCTCGTCAATACTCACCTCTTGTTTCTTTTTAAATTCCAGCTTGATACTTTGAGATGTTTTTTTTCCTTTGGTGGCATTAATTGAGACAGGCGTTATTTGTTGTCCTTTTAAAAAAGATAACACAACAGCTTCACTCGCACCCTCAAATACACCGTCAACGCGGTTTCCACTAGAGTCACGACCCGTATATTCAAACTGCGCCATAAATCATCCTGTGGAGAGTTCCAACAGCTTTCATATCAACTTGCCTCAGAAACGCGATCTTCAAGGGATGAGCTTATTCTAAAGACTTCCTGTACGGAGGTTATTCCTTCAGATGCATATTGCAACGCACATTCAGCCAGGGGAATAAAATGTTTATTGTAGTAGGCAGCTTTTGAAAATTCCGCAGTATCTCCTCTTCGCAAAGCATCAAGCATCGGCTCATCTAATTCCAGTAACTCATAAACACCCAGTCGTCCGGTGTAACCCGTATTATTACAGTGATGACACCCGCTACCGAGAAAATATGGCACGCCGACTTTATCGGCATTAATGCTTTCTAACCAAATATTTTCTTGCACACTTAGTTCATAGGGTTGTTTACAGTGTTCGCATATTTTTTTCACTAATCTCTGCGCCACGATTCCTTTCAGTGCGGAGGCAACGAGAAAAGGTTCGCAACCCATATCTATAAGGCGCATGGCCGTTGAAACCGAGTCATTGGTATGTAGTGTGGAAAGCACCATATGGCCGGTTTGGGCTGCTTTGATGGCAATTTCAGCGGTCTCTAGGTCTCGGATCTCACCGACCATAATGATGTCTGGATCTTGGCGCAGAAAGGCCTTTAAAGCTTTAGAAAAAGTTAGGCCCGCTTTTGGGTTAACGTTAACTTGGTTGATGCCCGCTAAACCGATTTCGACAGGATCTTCAGCGGT
>JAESUE010000204.1 GCA_016763235.1 Pseudomonadales bacterium | reverse complement strand
ATATAATCATGGTACGTCTCACAATTGCAGCTTAGGCGATTATGCACCCCAATCCCTACTTAGAAAAACCTAAAACGCAGAAAGCCTTGGCTGTATAATGGTTAGCGACAAAACTGACCATCACCCAATGGGTGCAACAACTCAAGGCTTATGACTGTTCTACTCTATAAACTCGACACAACGAACGATCAACTCACCTCACGAGCTGGACTATTGGCAATAGCGCAATTAATGGATACTTTAATCCTACCCCGATTTGACGCACACTCATTAACGGGAGCAGAATATTCGGGGACTATTATCAGGACCGTTGAAGCTAACTGCAGTTACATCTATCCGCGCTGACCGTTCTTTGGCAAGAATAAATGCTACTTTGACCCCGATTATTGCGCGCCCTAAATAATGACATGATAAAATACACCTGACCCCTAATTACCTGACCCCTAATCTGTGACCCCTAATCTGACCCCTAATTATACTGAACGGTTTTAAAATCCAGTGGTGCACTTACTGGTTGAGCGTGGGAACGTTAATCTAGGATGAGGAGCACCAGCCTGACTTTGCTAAATATATTCGATAACACGCTACGTTAATCAGATTGGTATGCAAGGTGTTGCGGGGGTTAAGGGGGAAAGACCCTTGGCTACTCAATTAGCCATTTTTATTAATTATGCCAAAGGGTATGTGTACCGCGGGAATATTACCCGCTGGTGATTTTAAATGCCTCAATTGATCATCAAAGAAGATATGTGGCTTCAATACCTCTAGAACTCTATGCTTCTCTACGCCCCCTAAGAAAAATGTCTCATCAGGCATAACCCCCCAATCATTCAATGTTGTAATCACTCTCTCGTGAGCGGGAGCACTTCTCGCTGTAACAATCGCAATTCTAATGATTCGCTTATAGGTAGCGTCTTTTTTCTCTTTCCTTATTTCAAGTTTTTGTATGAAAGATAATTTCTTAAAGAAATCATTTAAAGGGCCTGGATTATGAGGAGTATTAACTTTATATTTTTCGTGCTTTTGGAATGCACTTATACTCTCATTTTCTTGAAAAACTGATTCTGCTTCATCATCAGCAATAACTCCATCAAAATCAAAAGCGACTCTTAGTTCAACATCATTTTCATCATCGCATACTTCTGACTGTATAACCGTACCAGCAGGATAGTGAGCATCAATCGCATTTCGCACATCAACTTCATTTGCCGATAAGAATAGTGAAATATTAAATGCTGGGATATACGGATATGGCGATTTCCCACTAAGAAAACCTGCACGCGTTATATTCAATCCGTATGACTGAATTGAATTAAATACACGCAAGCCAGTATCAGGATCATTTCTAGAAAGTAAAACAACTTCTACAGGTATTTTGTCTGGAAATGATTTGTTAATATTTAGGCATCGTTTAATAAACGGAAACGCTGCCCCCTTCTTTAAGACCTTGTATTTCTTTTCTTTCTGGTATTTCCGGTACTCAGATTCTCCCTTGTTTTCATAGATTGCATTTGAGTCAGTCAAATCAAACAATGCACTTGAGGCACAACCTATTACTAATTTCCTATGTATTGGATACGCCATATGCTTTTCCTTATGCTGCTAACGTGTCACATAATAAGTTTGCGAAACGAAGCTGTAATCTAACCCGCAGTTGCCCTTTTAAAACACTCTAAACTCGAATCACTCATTGTCCCAATAAGTTTAGTCTGATGTATTGGTGTGCACCCAGCATGAGCTAATGGGACTGGGACAGGCATCCTAAACTCCTTAAATATTGCCCTCATGTTGCTCAACCCATGTGCTGTATACAAAGGCAGCACTTATACAAAGCAAGTAGCCACCATAACACCCGAACATTAACTCTTCGTTGCTTGGCGGCTAAATGGAGCTTACCTTGACGCAAGCCCGAAAACAATTGGTGTCAATTTGTGACAGCCCTTATTATCACGTCATTTCACACTGTGTTCGGCGGGCTTATTTATGTGATAAAGATCCGCTAACGGGTAAAAACTACGAACACCGCCGGCAATGGATTGAAAACCGCATTAGAATTCTCTCATCAATATTCGCCGTGGATATCTGCCCCTACTCTGTTATGTCCAATCATATTCATATCGTGGTAAAGCTCTCTTCGGGTGAAATTGATAATCTAAGCGACTTCGAAATTATCGAACGATGAACCTCATTATTTAAAGGGCCCCTTTTAGTTCAACGCTGGCATTCTGGCGACACCTTAAGCCCAGCCGAACTACAACCCGTCAGTGATTGTATTGCTGTATACCGTACTCGACTGGCTAGCCTGAGTTGGTTTATGAAACGCTTAAACGAGCCCATTGCCCGTCAGGCTAATATAGAAGATCCGTGTACAGGGCACTTCTGGGAATCAAGGTTCAAGTCCCAAGCACTGTTAACAGAAGAGGCTCTGCTGACCTGCATGGCATTACATAGAAGCGACATCCCCTGCGCTTCAATCACTCATACCCGCAACCTACTCGCTGCCCTAGCAAAACTGAACTAACGTTTAAGTATCTAATTTGAGAACGCTATCACGGTTTAGCTTGCGCCAACCATCTCTCGACCGTGTATTTAGAGCACGGAAAAACCGACCTGCGCGTTACACCTCTTACATCATAAATAAATACTAAGCGATAAAACTGCCTATTGGAGGGCGTTCTTTTGAATCAACGGTATTGGTTACGGGCTAGTTTACTATTTTTAGTATCGTTTATTGCGTCAGCGGACCCCTTTCCGCCAATTTGGGATGCCGGTGCAGGGTTAGCAACCCATCATGACCCCGTTGCTTGGCCGAGCGAACCAGCCAACGCAACAGACTGTGGTGATAACTGCGGTGATTGGAAACCCTATACGCGGTTTCAAAATAGCGTGAACGACCCTCGCGCCCAAGATGATTCTAACGGCGGTACTACGCCGCAAAACTATGTCAACATTTCTTCATCTTGTATCGATAAAAATTTACCCAGTATTTATTACTACCTTCACCAAGGAACAAGCGCTGCCGAAGACGTAATCATGTTCCGCTGGCGTGTTGAACAAATTGCCAATACCTATGCCACGGGGCCAAACACCGGTGCGTTTAGTAGTTCAAGCCCATGGAGTTCAGGGCTATGGACGGTTTTATTTGATATTGATGGCAGTGGTTATCGTAATCTGGCCGCCCATATCAATGGCTCTTCGGGCGGGCCGAGTACAGCCATTGATACGCTAGCCGGCATCTGGGGGCAAACGCCACAACAATCCATCGATTATATTAATGATGCGTCTGTGCGTTTAATTGACCACAACCCAACGGCATTTATTGACCCCACCAGTAAAAAAATACTCAATTTTCAAGAGACCGTTACCCCCACAGATAGTTGGCCAAATGGTTCCGCAGAAACCACCTGGGATTACGGCACGACGCGCGCAAAACTCGTTACGACCAATAGTTGTAATGAATACTTTGTGGATTATCAAATACCCGTAGCGATGCTTGATGCTTCGGCTGAGGTGGATGCCTCGGGTAAGCCAGGCCCTAAAATCACCCGTAGCACCCCTATTTCGATGATGTTTTGTACTGCAAATAGCCTTAACAATCCTTTTCAAAAAGATTGCGCCATCAATAAAACTTGGGCTGCTGACAGTTATAAACCCGCACCATTTGGTGACTATATTTCTTTTGATAAAGCCGAGCCGTATAGCCAGCCCATTGTGGCGTCAGTAACGGCGCTTGCGCCTTCCAGCTGCGGCGCAAGTTACCAGCTCAGCGCCACTATACAAGATGTGTTGGGTGTCGTGAGTGGCGAGGTTGTGTCTTCTGTGAAGGCTGTGGATTTTTACTACTGGTACGATGCCGATGGTGATGGCACAGCGAATGAAGCGGGTGGCGAATGGATGCACGCAGCAAACGCGAGTGGTGTTGCTGATTCATTAAATACCTGGTCTGCACCGTGGGATTCAACGGCCTTGCCAAAAGGCCGTTATTTAATCGGTGTGCAAGCGGTGGATGACAATACCATTGTTGATAACGGTATGACGGCTTCAGGTGTGGATAACCGCACTTTTTCCTATATTGCAGGAAATACGCAGAGCCAGGTGTATATAAATAATGCATGGATTACAGGAGAGCAGGCATTATTTCCTGGGCATAATCCTGCGCTAACAGCAGGCTCAAGCGAAAACTGGTATGGCAACCCTGAGGTTACGGGCATTCAAACCGCATTGGTGGGTGTGGCGCTGAATGTTTGTGGTGAGGCGCCGCAATTAAGTGTGAGTGCCGATGTCAGTGAAATCGCCCCCGGTGGTGCTGTCTCCTTTAGTATGACTGTTGATAATAGTGGCAACCCTAATAATGTGACGATTGATAGCCTTAGCAATCAATTACCCGATGGATTCAGTTATCAAGCCAGCAGTAGCACGGGTGATTTTGGCACAGAGGAACCGACAAGTAGCGGCCAAACGTTAACGTGGGCCTTTGGCTCGCCGGTGACTGTTTCAGCAAATGCCAGCGCCACACTCAACTTTATATCTTTAGCCAGCACTGTCGCGGGGAACTACAACGACAGCGCGAGTGCCACAAGTAGCTTTGGTGATTTGAGTAGTGACCCAATAGCCGTTGCAGTGGGCAGCGCGCGGCTCGCCCTCAATATTACGCCAGCAAGTTACAGTACTAGCCCTAGTGGGCAAGTGACATACACCTTAAATCACAGCAACCCATCTACCGTTATAGTGACTGGCACAAGCCTGGTTAGCCCCTTGCCCAGCGGCACCACGTTTACTAGTTGCAGTGACAGTTGTACCGCCGCGAGCAATGTCAGCTGGGCAATTGGAACCCTTGCCCCCGGTGCGAGTGGAAGTGTCAGTGTGGTGCTAGATGTCGATGCAGGGTTCTCGACAAATACCTTAACGACTTCAGCGACCCTTTCAGGGCTTGACCCGACCAGCACGTCTGTTTCAAGCACGGCCCAAAGCGCCCTGTATGTCAGTTTGCCAGTGTCTGATATTGCTGCATTCACATTGGAAAAAACCGCCGGAGCGGTGCAAGTTGCGCCAGGTGGCACACTCACTTATACACTCAGCTACGATAATTACGGGGGCGCTGATGCCAGTAACGTCGTCATTAGCGACACCCTGCCCACTGGAATGGCATACGTCAGCAGCACAGCAAGCGGCACAGAGTCAGCCGGTATTGTTACTTGGAATATCGGCACGGTGGCAGCGAGTGGAACCGGTTCGGTCACGGTGACTGTCACGGCTGCGACCCCATTTGAATCACCCAACCCAGCAGTCAATACGGCGGAAATTAATTGGGATGGAGGCAGCGCCGTTAATGCATCCGTTAATGTAGGAATCACGGGTTCATCTTGTAGCGCTTATTATTTCCGCGATAGCACTGCCAGTGTAGGGTTTGATGGCACACGAAACGTAGCGACAACCTTGCCCGTACCACTGGCCGCAGATACTGGTGCATCTGTCACGGTTACCGCTCCCACAGCAGGCTCAGCATTTCTTGAGGCCGTTCGATTCTACCAAGACCCCGCGACAACGGTGGACACAGAATTCTCTGGAACTGTAGATACCACTCTTTATATTGATCGTTCTAATGGGCCTGGGCTGGATATACAAAGCACACTATACGATTATGATTCAACATCAGGCACTAAGGTTCAGCTTGGACAAATCATCAGCAGCTTTGGAGGTAACACAAAAGGGCTATTAAGTTTTTCTGTGCCAGTGAGCGGCACCTTGAAAAAAAACCACCGTTTATTATGGGTGTTCGAAGTACGTTCTCAACACAACAACCAGAGCTATGATGTTCAAATTCAATATAATGGCACCGTGACCAATGCTATTTCTGGCGGTAGTACTTTCGCAGAATCAGGCGCTGGCTTTTGCGTGACCCCTCCCGCTAATTTAACCATCAATAAAACAGTCGATTTATCGACGGTGCCTGAAAGCAGCACCACTGCCGTAATTTACACTATAGATTACGCCAATACAGGCTCGTCGAATGCCAGCAATGTTGATATAGATGATTCTCTTCCCGCAGGATTAAGTTTTACGAGCGCGACCTTAAATGGTGTTTCTATAACGCCAACAGGCTCGGCCTACCCAATAGGCACTGTCACAGCAGGTAGCAGCGGCACCCTAATAATCAATGCGTCTGTCAGTAATACGGCCACCGGTTTATTAACCAACACAGCAAGTATTTCAAGCGACCAAACTTCCGCCCTATCGGATACTGCTGATATTTTGGTCGGCGCACCCAACAATGGTGGCGGCTCCACCGCGCCCGAGTTATACATGAGTAAAAAATCCGACCTGAGTTTGCTCGGCGCGGGTGACACAGTGAGTTACACCCTTACAGTCGTCAATGCGGGCAATGGCGATGCCACAAATGTTGTGGTGACGGATGATTTCCCAGGGCAGTCCTATTTTTCTTAT
>JAESUE010000203.1 GCA_016763235.1 Pseudomonadales bacterium | reverse complement strand
TTTTCGCCTTGTTCTGCTCAAATTTGAACGCAATCTGAACAGTTACAGGGTTCGCTGAATAGTTACCCTTAACGAAGCAACAAAAGAGGACGTTGTGTTTTTTGCAGCATTTTGGCCGTAAAGCTTCCCAAGATAAAATCTCGTACCCGTGAATGACTAAACGCACCCGTTACGGTCAGATCAATATTCTATTCGGCTTGGTATGCAGCAAGACAATCGTCCGCTTTTCCACTGAGCCGCGCGATAGTTGTTTCGATTCCTGCTGTTGTTAGCACTTTTGCAGCATCTTCTAGCAATTTATCGGCTGATGTGGTTTCGTTTCCTACATATACAAGGTGACAGGGGATAGCTTTGAATAAGGGGCTTGATGCGGCCATATTGAGTGCTTTTTGGGATCCTTTGCTGCCATCATAGGCAAGCATTATCTTCTTAGGCGTACTGAACTCTCTATTCACCACAAGGGTGGGCTTGTGCAGAGAGCGAATGACTGTTTCCAATTGAGCGCCTAAGCCACTTTTTCCTGATTCGTGGGCGGTGCCACGAATGCCTATAACCAGTACGCGAATTTGTTCTTCCATTTCAATAAGGGATTCAGCTAAGCCACCTTTCTGCTGTCGTAGTTCTATGGTTTTTACGCCCGCAGCATCCGCCTTTTTTTTAGCTGCCTGAAGCATCAAGTTCCCTTTTTTTACCAACAGACCGCTACGGGTTTGTTCCACTGCTGCAAGTTCGTTAAGCAAGTCTTCCGATGCGCCCAAGCCAATAGCACCACTTAAGTTAGTAACAGCAGGAACACTGCTTTGCTCAACGGTATGGAGGAATTTCAGGGGCGCATCCATGCTGTTAGCTATCCATGAGGAATATTCACAAACGGCTTCGGTGAAAGTTGACCCGTCGATACAAGATAGTACGCTGTGATTATTCATTAGTGGCCTCCTAGTACGCTGTCAATTTGTTCAGGTTTATCGTGCACCCCGAAGCGATCTACAATCGTTTCAGTCGCTTCGTTTAAGCCAATCAATTCCACTTCAGCGCCTTCCCGACGAAATTTTAGCACAGCCATATCCAGAGAGTGTACCGCAGAAATATCCCAGAAGTGGGCGCGATTTAAATCAATAACAACTCGCTCCACCGCTTCTTTAAAATCGAAGTTGTCGAGAAACCTCGCAGAAGAATTAAAAAACATCTGGCCGTGAACGCGGTAAGTTCGTTGGCTGTTTTCTTCGTCTAGCTCTGTTTCCACATACATAAAATGGCTGACCTTATTTGCGAAGAATAACGATGCGAGCAGTACGCCAACGAATACGCCGAAAGCAAGGTTGTGAGTCCAAACCACTACTACCACAGTGGATATCATCACGATATTGGTCGAAATAGGGTGTTTTTGCAAATTCCGAATGGATTCCCAGTCAAAGGTGCCGATGGATACCATAATCATCACTGCTACTAGTGCAGCCATGGGGATTTTTGCTACCCAGTCATTGAGAAACACAACCATGATAAGCAATACCAAACCTGCAATAAGGGTGGATAAGCGCCCGCGACCGCCGGACTTTACATTAATGACAGACTGGCCAATCATCGCGCAGCCCGCCATTCCGCCTAACAGACCAGATCCAATATTGGCAATTCCCTGGCCTTTACATTCGCGATTTTTATCACTAGTGGTGTCCGTCAGGTCATCCACAATAGTGGCGGTCATTAAGGACTCAAGCAAACCGACTATTGCCAGCGCTGCCGCATAAGGAAAAATTATTTGCAACGTTTCAAATGTTAGTGGAACTTCAGGCCATAGAAAGATCGGTAACGTATCGGGTAGTTCGCCCATATCGCCAACGGTGCGGATATCCAAATCAGTGAACATTGCAAAAACAGTCAGGCTAAGTATGCATACCAGGGGGGATGGTATCGTTTTACCGACACCTGGAATGTAGGGGAATAAATAAATGACGCCTAAACCAGCAGCAGTCATGGCGTAAACATGCCATGTGACGTTTGTGAGCTCAGGTAATTGAGCCATAAATATCAAAATGGCCAGCGCGTTAACAAATCCCGTTACCACCGATCGAGAAACAAAACTCATCAAGCCCCCTAGCTTTAAATAACCCATAAGGATCTGAATTATGCCGGTTAGTAAGGTTGCGGCAAGCAAATACTGCAGGCCGTGATCTTTAACCAACGTGACCATTAATAATGCCATGGCTCCGGTAGCTGCAGATATCATCCCTGGTCGCCCGCCCACGAATGCGATAATGACTGCAATACAGAAGGAGGCATAGAGGCCGACTTTCGGGTCAACACCCGCAATAATGGAAAAGGCAATTGCTTCGGGGATAAGTGCCAAGGCCACCACTAAGCCTGCCAGAATATCTCCGCGAACGTTGCCGAGCCAATCAGCTTTGGTGGAATGTAAAAGCATGGAATCTCCAGAAAGTGTTGAATATACGAATAAAAATGGGTTGAAAGTGTGTTCAGCGCAAATGACTGAGAAAAAGGCGCTGCCCCTCCCGATAAAAAGCATAGAGCCATTACAGGTAACTTGCATATAGTTCAGGTGCAAGAGAATGGAGTGAGTGCTAGAGGGGAAAGGCGGGCATTCTATATCAGCTACCTTTGAATGACAATTTGGCGTAGTTTCAAAGCCTACCTCCTTATTCAATAAGGAGGTTTTGTGGGTGGTGCAGAGTAGAAGCGGCCCATGTATTTATAGGGTTCTTGCGTTGAATCAGCGAGCGCTATATGAATTTTTATCACTTTCAATGAGAATCCTTCGAGCTAATACCGTTGGAATTTCTACGGAACTAACTAAAAAGGAATGCCGTTACGATTTGGGAGGCTGAGGGCGGGACCGTTGTTTAAGTCTTGTGGATTTTGAATTTACGCTCCCTCCTGTTTTTTTACTACTTTTGCCCCCTGCGTTACTGCTAACTGCTTTTCTATTTTGGCTGGCGCTGCTTCCTTGCTTGCCTTTTAGCGGTGGTTTATGACGCTTGGAGTTTTTGTCTGGATGCTCCTCTTCAGTTTGTTGGGATTTGGGCTTTTTTGGCTTTTTGGGCCGAATTGGACGGAAATCTAATTTTGAAGCGGGAACATCGTGTTTTGGCTCAAAGCCATCAATGAGTTTCCGAGGCAGTGCTTGTATAATTAAGCGTTCAATGTCATTCAGCTGTGTTATTTCATCCGCCGACACCAAAGAGATGGCCTGCCCACTTGCACCTGCACGGCCGGTGCGGCCAATTCGGTGTACATAATTTTCCGCAACATTGGGTAAATCAAAATTTACGACCTGCGGTAACTGATCTATGTCTAAACCTCGGGCGGCAATATCCGTAGCGACAAGTACTTGTGTTTTACCGTCTTTAAATTCTGATAGCGCCTTAGTTCTTGCACCCTGGCTTTTGTTTCCGTGTATGGCATCGGTCTTAATGCCTTCAGACTCCAGATAACGGCTTAACTTGTTAGAGCCGACTTTGGTGCGTGCAAAAACAAGTACTTGCTGCCAGTTATT
>JAESUE010000202.1 GCA_016763235.1 Pseudomonadales bacterium | reverse complement strand
TACAAAAAAATAAAAATATTTTTATTTTATGAATATCAGGGCCGCAGAACGGTCTGCTAGCAGGCTATTAAGAACGTAAGGCGAGAATACGGCTGCATGGGTACGGGAGAGAGTCCCATAGTGATAGTGATTCGGCATGATGAGCACACCGGCTTTCCTCAAGCTTCACTGCTTCACCTTGCCTGTGACAAAGCACGCGCCATCTGTCAGACAGGGGCTTTAAGTGCTGACGATAAGCTCAGAACACCCCGGCCCGGCAATCCGGCTCCTGCCACCATTATTTGGCATCACTTGAATTTGCGTACTAATTCTTTCTTTTAATGCAGGCACGTGCGAGATAACACCGATCAATTTTCCTTCCTGTTGCAAACCAGAGAGCGCTTCAAGGGCGGTATCTAGCGCTTCTTCATCTAAGGTGCCGAAACCTTCATCAAGAAAGAGAGAGTCTACTCGGACATTCTGACTAGCCATCTGTGAAAGCCCTAATGCGAGAGAGAGACTAACAATAAAACTCTCGCCACCCGAAAGATTTTTAGTGGAACGAATCTCCCCCGCCTGATAGTTATCGACCACATTAAGCTCAAGCGGCTGATCAATATCTCGAATAAGTAAATAGCGGTCGGTCATTTTTTGCAGTTGCCGATTAGCATGGCGAATCATCATTTCAAAGGTTAAACCCTGGGCAAAATTTCGATATTTTTTCCCATCAGACGAACCGATTAGTTTGTGGAGTAAATCCCAGCGTACACATTCTCGCTTCTGAGAATTAATGGCATCGACCCGACCCTTCTGTTGCTGCTTGAGATGCTCATTATCATCAAGCTTACTCCGAATACCTCCAACCTCCTGCTGTAGGTCTCGCTGATCATCCACTAAAATTACTTGTGCTTTTTTAAGGTCTTCTAAGGGCTCACTAGTAATTTCCTTTTCTCTCTCTGTTTTCAATAATTCTTTTTTGTCGCACTGCTTCGAATTAAGCTCTGACTCTTCAGCTAAAAGCTGTTGTGATTGACCTGTTAAGGCCCTACGCTCATCTTCCGTGAGGCAAGCGGATTGGTAGCTGCTTTCGTCGATAAAACCGGATGCTTTCAAACGAAGCACAAAGGCCGTGTCTATCGATGTTAATTGGGTTTTTCGAGACTCTATTGATTTAACTAATTCATCTAATCGCGCATTTATCTTATTCAGCGCTTGCTTAGCGAGCGATGATTTGTCGCGAGCGCCCTCCAGCTCTTTTTCAGATACGTCGATGTTTGTAGAAAAACGCGCTTCTTCCTGATCAGCATTTTTATTCCCGAAAATTTGACACCGTTCTTGAGAAAACAAGTCTTTCTCTCGCAATAGCTCTGCAACGTTTTCTTGCTCTTTATTAAGGTCATTCCCCGTTGTGGCAAGCGTGTTTTCCTGATGCAGAAGTTGAACGCCAAGCGCGCTTATTATTTTTTCGAACTCATCCTTTTTATGCGTTCTTACCACCCACTGATCTCGACGCAGTATCAACTGATCAAGAGTCACATCAAGCTGTTCTATAGATAAGGTCTCGATTCCAAAGACCTGCAGCTCTTTCTTCAGCTCAGTGAGAAAATCATCCTGCTGCTGATTTAATTCATTTGCTTCATTTTTTAGCCGTTTAAGCTGCTCTGCGGCGGAATCCTTTTTATGCGTGGCCGCTTGCGCCTTACGATCACAATCCGAAACCATATCTCTTGTACTAGAAAATGATTCACGCAGTGTGTGCAGCTCTTTTTCTATTAAGTCTACGGTCTTTAAAATATCACTAGCCCGAGCGAGCAACATTCCATTTTTCTGTTGACGCGCACTCAGTGTTTCTTGCAGCTTTGAAGCTGAAATCAATAATTCTGGCGCTAAAGCTAATTTCTCACAATTTTGACGAACCACCTGACGGTTTTCATCCACTCTACTGCTTTGCTCTTGTTGAGCAGAAGCAACTTGTTCAAGATCTTTTCCCACCTGAGCTAACGTAACCTTGCATGCAGAAATTAGCTCATTAAGAGATGTAAGCGCTGCTCTTAATACACTTAATTCCTGCTGGGTATCGTCAAGCTTGGGAATATTCCCTTCAGCATAGGGGTGAGACTCTGCGCCGCACAACGGACAAGGCTCGCCGTCTTCCAAATGATGACGGGCAGATTCCAAGTCATCAATTCTTTTGAGTAATGTAAGCTGGGTTTCAAGGTGGGTTAATACTGTTTCCTGCAACGCGCGGTTTTGGGTTTCAGTTCTCAGTGCCGTGTTTATCTGCTTCTGCTCTACGACAAGAGAAACTTTGCGCTGATCAAGCTTAACGTTTTCCTCATTTGCACGTGACTGGGCTTGAATCGCTTCTAGCGTTTTACCGACAAGATCATTCTGTGCTGTCAGTAACGCTTGTTGGTCTCGCCAATGAGCCGCGTCTTTTTTCTCAAGGATATTCTGTAACGCTGCTTTTTTGTCATCTCCTTGTTGCTTAATTATTTCCAGCTCGCCTTGCGATTTTTTTAGTTTCTCATGTTGCTCCAAGCAAACATTACTCTCTGATTGCTGCTTATTCTCCGCTTGCACAGCTTCTTGCCTTTTATTGGAAAACTGGTTTTTTACCGTTTTCAGATAATCAAACCGACCGCGCACACCTTCAAGCTGTTCACGTAATTTACCATCCACTTTCGTCGCTACAAGCTGCGAATTCAGTTTTTCTACGGCAGTTTGTTTCGCGCTTAATTCATTAGAATATTTTACATGCTCTATTTTTAGAGTTTCAAATAACGACACGAGATCGGCTATGGAAACATTCGTTGTTTTAATTAATTTATTTTTCTCCGTAATTTTTAGATCCAGCTCACGAACCCGACGTATTAACGGCAACGCCTCCTGCTGTTCTGTTTTTCCTACCACCAGCTGTTTCGATGCATTGCTCATGGCATCGTCTGCCTGCTCGGCGACTTCTGCACAACAAGGCAATGTCTCCCGAGATTTGTGTAGCGCGCTTCGCTCAAGCCCTTGTTCTTTGCGAATAGCACTTAAAGCCGCGTAATCTGCCGCGAGTTCAAGAGCCGTATTAGCGCGCTGTAAACGCGTTTTCTCTGCAGCAAACGTCTCTAGTCGATGCTGTAATTCAGCCTTTTCGAGATCAAGGTTTTTTAATTCGAATTCAAGCCGAGTAACATTTTCCAACCAGGTGATTGCGGTGTTTTTCTCATTGATTGAAGCTGTCAGCGCCGTAGTCTGTTGTGCTTTTTCGCCGAGGGTCTGGGTAAGTTGTATTTCTTCTTCTACGGATAAGAATTGCATCCCCATCAATTCGGCCTGAAGTAAATCTAATTTTTTTCGCTCTTCAGTACGAAACTCGTGAACGCGAACGGATATTTTGCTGTAAATTTCTGTGCCCGTTATTTGCTCAAGAATGGGCGCACGTTCATCCGATGCAGCCTGTAAAAATGCGGCAAAACCGCCTTGGGCCAGAAGCATAGATCGGGTAAAACGGTCAAAATCCATGCCCGTAATGATCTCTACCTGGTCGGCGACTCCTTTAAGTTTGGATTCAAAAATCTCACCAGAATCAGCGTTGGCAATCTCGTGCTTAGGGTTCTGTAAATCACCGCCCGATTTTTTACGTGCCCGATGCTGACTCCAATGGCAACGGAAACGCCCCGCTTGCGTTTCAAACGTCACTTCCGCAAAACACTCGCCGGTTTGACGCGACATAATCTCGTTCACACTTTTATTAATTCGATTAAGACGGGGGGTCCGGCCATACAGCGCGAGGCAAATGGCATCCAGAATACTGGTTTTACCCGCGCCGGTTGGCCCAGTAATGGCGAAAATACCGTCGGATATATACGCTGGATGGCTAAGATCAATTTCCCACTCGCCAACCAGTGAATTTAAATTTTTGAATCGTATCTGCAATATTTTCATCGACTAGTTCTTTATTCCGCCCGTATATCGTCTTCGTAAAGAGAGCTGAGTGTTTCTTTGTAAGCACGAAGTAATTCTGGCCGCTGCTCATCAGGCACAGCGTGTGCTGCAAGGCATCTGTCGAACACTTCATACTCGTCTAGGTCATCCAGTGACTCGTCTTCCTGAGCACCCCCCAATACACGGTCTATGATGCGAGCATTCTTAACCCGCAAAATTTCTATTTCCGTATCGGCAATGGCAAGATCCAAACGGTCGCGCAAATCGCCAATAACTTCATCGCCCTCGTAGATAACCTCAATCCATACCCGCGAACCCATCGCCGCGAGCGCAAGAATTCGTTTTGAAATACTCTCCCAGCTTCCTTTAACACACGCAAGTTTCTGAAACACTGGGACATCAACCCGTTGAACAGAAATAGCGGTGTTTGGCTTTTCAGCATCATGAAAAAATTCAATGTGGCACACGCTCTTCTGCTGTTTGGCTTCACCAAAGCCCATCGCCACCGGAGAACCGCAATAACGGATATGATCAAACCCACCTACGGTTTGTGGCACATGCAAATGCCCAAGAGCCACATAATCAAATGAGGCCGGAAACGTAGAGGAATTCACATGCGCGAGCGAGCCCACATAAAGCTCACGCACGCCGTCGCCATCAATGGTTTGCCCGCCCGCCGTGAAAAGATGCCCCATGCCAATAATGGGAACGTTTCCATCAAACTCATCACGCTTTTGTTCTGCAAGTGCGGCTACAGCGGCATAATGATGACGAATGCCATCCACCAGTTTTTGCTCTTTATCTTCAATGCTCTCACCCGCGTCCACAGTACGAATATCTCTATCGCGCAAATAAGGAACAGCGCACACAATCAATTCGGGTATATTTTTTTTGTCTAGAAGCACCAACACTTCGTCTTCGATATTTTCTGTAGTACGACCAATCACATGCACATCAAGCGCTTTAAGCAGCTCCTTCGGGGCATTAAGAAACGATGGGGAGTCGTGATTTCCCGCAATCACAATCACATGCCGACAATTTGAAGCTGCTATGCGGCATAAAAATCGATAATAAAGCGCTTGAGCACGATTACTGGGCGTACTGGTATCAAAGATATCACCGGCGATTAAGAGAACATCAATATCATCTTTTTGAATCGATTCTGCCAGCCAATTCAAAAATGCCTCGAATTCTTCGTAACGCTTTCTGCCATACAGCATTCGACCTAAATGCCAGTCTGAGGTGTGGAGAATTTTCATAAATTTAATTCACTTATCAATACTATGAATATACCCGTGGTGTTATAGATAGCGGGGTTAGAAGTCCGTCTATTTTTTACTGACAAGGTGCAAGCTCAAACCCCAGGCGCACAACAATTTACGCGGCTATTGCAGCCATATGTTCATTTATAATGTTGGCGGGAATTTGATGACTGCCTTTTACGAGAACAATTTATATTAAAATAAATACACGTACAGCGATGTTGTTTTTTAAGTTCTCAGCATGAGCAAGTGATCCCTCGGCAAAACCCAAGGAATCACCAAAATATTTCACCTACTGATTTTTCCACTCAGGCTTTCTCTTTTCAAGAAAGGCATTAACACCTTCTTTTTGATCGTCCGTTTCAAATAGGGCAACAAATGCTTCTCGCTCACCAGCCCAAGCATGTTTCATGGGTTGGCTACGGGCGGACATAATCAGCTTTTTGGATGCGCTAACGCTCGTCGGGCTTTGTTTGGCCACTTGCTCAGCTAGGGCCAATGCTTTATTAAATGACTCGCCCTTTTTTGTCACCTCGTCTACCAAGCCAATTCGCAAGGCGGTTTCGGCATTAACCTGCTCACCGCAAAGGATCATTCGCTTAGCCCAAGATTCACCCACAATCCAGGGAAGAACCTGGGTGCCACCACCACAGGGAAGCAAACCCACTTTAGCCTCAGGCAAGGCCAATACAGCCTGCTCTTCCGCGATTCTCAAATCACACGCCAATGCACATTCAAGGCCTCCTCCCATGGCATACCCATTGATGGCCGCTACAGAAACCCCTTCGTAAGCTGCCAAGGTTGCAAATGCCTCGCCAAAAGCGCGGGACATCGTGCTCGCCACGCCCACTTCGCCAGCAGCAAACAGTTTTAAATCAGCGCCGGCGGAAAAGAATTTTCACCTTGGCCGGTAATAACTAGGCTGAAATTAGACTTGTCGCTATTTAATTCATGAACAATGTTTTTTAGCAGCTGTAGGCTTTGCTCTGTCCAGGTATTAGCTGGAGGATTATTTAATGTGAGGACAGCAACGTGCCCTTGTTTCTCAACCTGAATCGCATCCACTATTTTTCTCCCTGAAATAAAAAAGCCCGGTTAAACCGGGCCTTTTACTATTTTGCTGAGTGTCCACTCAGTGTGACTTTGACCTTATCTTCTTCTGCGATAGAAGCGTAATAACGTTTCAACACCTCCAGCACTTCTGGGCGACTAAAGTTCGCATCAATATCACCGTCTTCAGAAAGAGCCTTTCTTACTTTTGTACCTGAAACTAACACGCGGTCTTCTGCACCATGTGGGCAGGTTTTCATCGATGCCATTGTGCCGCATTTATTACACCAGAAGGTCCAGTCGATTCTAAGCGGCTGGGTTAATAATGCGCCCTCAGGCACTTGATCAAAAATATGGTGTGCGTCGAAGGGGCTGTAATAGTCGCCCACTCCAGCGTGATCACGCCCTACAATCAAGTGAGAACAACCGTAGTTTTGGCGAAAAACGGCGTGTAGCAATGCTTCACGCGGGCCGGCATAACGCATATCTAAAGGATAACCAGATTGAACCACTGTATCAGGCACAAAATAATTGTCGATCAGTGTGCTGATCGCTTCCTGTCGTACTTCTGCTGGAATATCTCCGGGCTTAAGTTTGCCCAACAAAGAATGCACCATGACACCATCGCAGATTTCAATGGCAATTTTTACAAGATACTCATGGGATCGATGCATCGGGTTCCGCGTTTGAAAGGCGACCACAGAACTCCAGCCTTTCGCTTCAAACAACTCTCGTGTTTCCGCAGGTGTCATATAAATTTCTTTATATTTTTCCGGATACTCACCCTGTGAAAAGACCTTTACCGGCCCAGCAAGATTCACATCGCCCTGCGCCATGACCATTTTCACACCGGGATGCGCCTCGTCAGAGGTGGTGAAGATTGCCTCACACTCATGGATTTTATCAATGCTGTATTTTTCGGTGACCGTCATGCAGCCCATAATTTCGCCACTCTCACCATCAACCAACGCAACTTCTGCATTATCAGCCAAGCTATCAGCCGTCGCTTGGTCAGTAGAAAGCGTGATAGGGATCGGCCAAAAAAGACCGCTTTCTAAAGCCATGGAATCACAAACACCCTGCCAATCAGCTTTGCCCATAAACCCTTTTAGCGGTGTAAAGCCACCAATTCCCAACATGATCAGGTCACCGGTCTCGCGAGAGCTGAGCGTTACTTTTGGGAGGCTTTGCGCTTTTTGCTTTGCTGCCTCAAGTTCAGCGCCCTCTAAGAGAAGGGGTAAAAGAGTTTCACTTCCATGAGGCTTGACCAGTTTTGACATAATTGTTTACCTTTGGTGGGTGTAGATGTAAAAAAGAAAGGAGTAGGTTGCGGGATTATACGCCCTGCAAGCTTATTCGAGTAGTGGACTAAAATTATAAGATCCTTTCAGGCAGTTATGAAGGCTATCCATGCCGCAAAACAAGCTCGTGAAATAGCCTTTCGACAACCTAAAAAAGAGAAAAGTGCGCACACTGGCCACGTCGTACTAACGCCTAAACAACTTACTAACTGGCAAACAGGCTGCTATTTGTCTCTTTTATTTCAACCCTTATTGTTATCATCTCCCTTTATATAGAAGGTATAAGCGCATGAATGGTTTTCTCAATAATTACGATCAGAAAACCTATGCTAGACAGGGTTATCTATATCAATAAACTGATGTTCCAGAGAAAACTTATCCGCTAGATATTCTCCTAGCGCCTGCACACCATAACGCTCGGTGGCGTGATGCCCCGCGGCAAAATAGTGAATGCCATTTTCCCGTGCCGTGTGCACCGTGTGCTCAGAAATTTCTCCGCTCAAGTAGGCATCAACACCCTGGGTAATGGCGTGATCGATATAACCTTGCGCAGCACCTGAGCACCAGCCAATACTATGAATCTTTTCATGCCTATCGTGCCCTGAAATAAACATCGGTTTGCGCTGAAGAACTACCGCAATTTTTTCCGTCAATTCATCAGCAAAACAAGGTTCTTCTAATTCACCAATAAAACCAACAGCAGGGTCCTCTCCCTGCACCAACGCTTGCTTAACCTTAATACCTAATAACTTTGCCAGACATGCGTTATTTCCAAGCTCCATATGGGCATCCAAGGGCAAGTGGTAAGCCACGAGGTTTATTTCCTTATTCAGCAACAGCGCCAAACGTCTTTTCTTGGTACCGACAACACGAGAGTCCTCCCCTTTCCAGAAGTAACCGTGATGAACCAGAATCATATCCGCATCTTCCTCAACAGCTCTTTCTATCAAGGCCTGACAGGCCGTAACACCCGTAACAATTTTGCGTATTTCCGGTCGCCCTTCAACCTGCAAACCGTTAGGGCAATAATCCTTAAATTTCCAGGGTTCAAGCAAGGTGTTCAAGGCTTCCAGTACAGTTTGTATATTTTCCATTAGGTATTACCACTCTAAATTAGGAAGCAAGTTTTTAATCCACCCAGAAAGCCCAAACTCTGCTGAAACTGAACCCTGAGATAAATCACTATTTCTTTAGCTGTATGTTTGGCGAAATGTTAACACCTCAGCGAACCCTGTAAGAGTTCAGATTGCGTTCAAATTTGAGCAGAACAAGGCGGAAAATAAGAGTTTACACCTATAAATGATCATT
>JAESUE010000201.1 GCA_016763235.1 Pseudomonadales bacterium | reverse complement strand
AGAGAAAGGCTGCATAAGACCGCTGGTTCAAGCACGTTCCTACCGCAAGGTTTTTTAGAATTTTTAAGTTCTCGACCTCTTGCACCGCGACAATATCTGGGCAATCAAGTTGATGAGAAATATACCAACGGAGTTGTGCCATCTTTTTCTGGAACGACATAGACGTAAAAACCCTATCGCGCTTCAATGGATCGTCGTGCGCGTCATAAAATAACTGAAAATTTTGAGTTGCGACAGTTAGTGATGCCCTTTGAGGAAGGGGGTTTACCTCGGAGTATGCATTAGGGAAGCCATATATCGTAAGTAAAACAAATGCATAATTTCTCAGCATCATCCGTCTTTTCGAACATAATTTCATCACCTGAAAGAAAAATAGTCTCTCATGCAAAGAATTTTCATTTTTAATATTAAAAATAAGTCACAATCTCCTTGTAGCCAGTCCAATCTGGATTAATATCAATAAGATATGTTATACAACTGAGCGAAATACCTAAGTACATGACAGAACCAGCAGATAAAAACTCACAGGATACAGAGGCCTATGTAAAGCACCTATCCCAAGTTAATGAGGTGAAACAGGTTATTGCTACCGAGGATATCTGTAATACACAGGGTGCCATTATCGTCAAAGCAGGCAGCCCCATCAGCGAAAAAATGACCCAACGTATCATCAAGTTCAAACTTGTAAAACCCATTGAAAGCTCCGTAAAAATAGATAACGACATCGATGGAGTAACACTTTATAAGCATATCCAAAAAGTTATTTCGAAAAGTGACCCTATCCTTAAAATTCATCGCGATTTAGAATTAGATACAAAACTTAAAAGGCTCTGTAAACACTACCAAAGCTATACTATTCTTCGCCAAAAAATGACGGTTTTATCCTTGCAAATGAAGCGCGCCTATAGCCAGTCTCTATTGAGCGCCTGGGTCGCAACACTCATCGGGAGTGAACTCAATTTATCTCCAGAAAATATGGAAGTGGTATTTTTGGCGGCTATTACACACGACATTGGTATGTTGCATATCGATGAGGCCATCCTCAACAAAAAAGGGGCTCTCACCCCAGAAGAATGGCGACAAATCAAAGCGCACCCTATCATCACGCAACAAATACTCGATGCTATACAGTACATGCCCAAGGAAACCGGCATCGCCGTATTGGAACACCACGAACGTTGTGATGGTACAGGATACCCAATAGGAAAGTTTGCCAGGGAAATATCTCTTGCGGGGAATATCATCGCATTATCCGATAGCTCAGTTGCCATATTAGAACAGCTTCGTAAAAACGGCCGAAATCTAAGAGATTTAATACCTTTTTTACAAATGAACCAATACGCCCATTCCTATCGCGTATACGAAGCTTTTATACTGGCATTGAGAAAAGCAGAACTTAGCCAGCAGGGATTGATAAAAAAAGAGGACATACCCCGCTATATCGACCAACTACTTGCTGATATATCACGCCTTTCTGCAGGGCTTGAAACAGTAGAGCAATGCCTCAAGCCCATTGGCTTTACCCACCACAATCGAAAAGTGCATGCCATGCAGACCGTACTCATAAATATTGCCATTGCGGTACGCGGCGCGGGAATCTTAGATGAAAACTATATTGATTTTCTTAAGGGCGTTAAATTAAAGGAAAGCCCCGAAACATTGCGCGAAATAGAAGATGTCGCTTTGATGCTAAACGAAGTGGATTTTCACTTACGTCGCTTAGAGAGAATGATTCAAGAATATGTTGAACTCGAAGAAAGTAGCTCCGGCCCCATTTACAAGGCATTACAAGAGGGGCTTGAAAATATCAAAGCCCAAAAGCCAGTTGATGGATAGAGTTCATTCGGCTCACACTAAAAACCCCAGCAGTTATAGAGTTCGCCAGACAAAGCGAATACAGCTAACCATTGATTTGGCATTTCACTCAAAATATAACAAACTCGCATAGCTCACACCCAATAACGGTTCCTTGCGAGGCATATACCACCCATAGCGTTAGGAGACCAGGGTTAATAACAACTCGAGCACACTGCCCCACTTCCAAATAATCTCAAATACAGACACCCATTTATGAAAGTAAGTTTCACCACAGTAGACAACCTGCCCCTTGTCGAACCACAAGATGACTTGGTAGATATAATTATTTCTAGCCACGCTAACAATGGCGGCTCCATAGAAAATGGCGACATATTAGTTATCGCCCAAAAAATTATTTCAAAATCAGAAAACCGATATCGGACATTAGAGGATATTACTCCCTCTCAAGAAGCAAAAGAGCTGGCAATTATCGTACAAAAAGACCCGCGTTATGTCCAGGCGGTGCTGGATGAATCAGAGAGGGTCGTCAGAAAAAAACCAGGTGTTTTAATTGTCGAACACCGCTTGGGTTTTATTCATGCTAACGCAGGCATTGATCAATCCAATATCCAGCAGCACAATAATTCTGAACGGATTCTTCTTTTACCTGAGAACCCTGATGCCAGCGCCCAAACAATCCGCGATGGAATTAAATCTGCGCTAAACAAAGATGTTGCCGTTATTATTAATGACAGCATGGGCCGAGCTTGGCGAAACGGCACACTGGGTTTAACCATTGGGCTTGCCGGAATCCTCCCCATTGACGACCGCGTGGGTGAAGAAGACCTCTTTGGCAAAAAATTAAACGTTACCGCAGCGGCCATTGCCGATGAGATTGCAGCAGGTGCATCATTACTGATGGGTCAAACCGTAGAAAAAACGCCTGTCGTTATTGTGAGAGGTTACCCTCTACCCGACAAACCCAACCTTGAAGTGAGTACAGCCACCCTGATTAGAGACAAAAATCACGATCTATTCCGCTAGGAGCCTACGCACTTAGGATAGCCTGCTCGGCGAAGACACCTGCGTGGCACTGCATCCATACGGTCGTATGGGTAATTACTCAGCTCACGCTCAAATATTTTTGGCGATACACAACACCAATAGACTAGTTCTTATTGTCATCAAGTAGATCATCGATATCAATATCAAGATCAAAGTCTTCATCAAGGTCGGTAATCTCATCATCGTCCCCGAGAATATCCTTATCTAAACTTTCTGCAGAATCAAGCTCGCCAGCTGCCACACCTTTATCTGCACCGGAGGATAAACTGTCTTTATTTAAATCATCCTCTGCGCCAGTGTCATCCAAAAGCGCATCATCCAGATCAATGCTTTCAAGATCCGTTTCATCGCCCAAATCCTCTAGATCCTCGAGGTCACCAAGTTCAGACTCTAGCTCATCATCCAAAATAATCTCATCGTTCAAGTCCGCCTCGTCCTCCATGTCGAACTCATCCATGCCAAGCTCATCTAAACTTGAATCATCCCCACTGAGTATCTTTGTATCAACTTCCTGAATTTCCTTTTTAGAATCAGCAGAAGTTTCCTTTGTTCCACCCGATGCCGGCGCAGAAGCTTTAGTCGCTTTGGTTTCTTGTTCGGTTTTCCCAGCCCCATCCCCCGCAGTGGATTTTCGCTTTTTAAAGAGCTTGTAGGCTCCGTAGCCCAGCCCGATCAATAGTGAATTAAAACCAACAAGTATCGCCACCAACATCCCAGTTCCCAGGGATTCAAAAAAGCCCAGAGCTTCCTCTTCTGATTCAGATGGTGCCTGTTCTTCTTGTATATCAGCCGGTGGCGGCGATATTTTTTCAACCGGCTTTTCTTCTTTCTCAGCAATTTTCTCTTCAGGAAGCACTGTTTTTTCATCTGAAGTAGTTGCCACTTCTTCTAGGATTTTACCTTCTTCTTGCTGCTGCTCATCATCAGCCCGCAATGTGGACACAGCTTCCTCGGAAGGTACATTATCTTGCTCAGGCACATAACCTTCTGGGTAGTAAAGCACCTCCGCCCTAACCGTTTCATAATCGACCACCCGACCGGACCTGGCCTGACCACTTACCTTTACGGTATAACTATATTTTCCAGCCCCGGAGAATGGTGCAACCTGTCCTAGCCACTGGTTGATTTCATTTATTTCGAGGCTAATTTCTTCGCTTTGATCATTTTCATCTACAAAAACCAATGCCATGGTAGTTTTATCTGCAGCCAATAAACCACCGTCATCACGAACCGCTATTTTAAACACGGCGATAGGACTGGATTTATCTAACCTCACCTCTACATTGACCAGCTCTTCGAATACCTTTATTTTCTGAACACTTTGTCGCTGAAAGGTTTTCCCATCGGCAACAATCGTGAAAATGTGCTCACCCGCTAGCAGCGTTTTTCCAAATTTTGCAAAAAAGTTTCCTGGCTCTGTCATCCCCTTACGTGATTTGCCCCCTAAACTGGCTGACCACTGTCGCCCCCCAACATGCTGCTGTGTCACCCTGAGGTCAATCAGGTTAAGGAATTTTTCTTT
>JAESUE010000200.1 GCA_016763235.1 Pseudomonadales bacterium | reverse complement strand
GGCGTAGTCTACTTCTTTGTTAGCCAGAAGGTTGAGCGTTTGATTGGTATATAAATGCTCTGCTTTTAGCCACGTAATGTTTGGGTATTCTTGTTCAAATTTTGTGAGCTGGTTTTTATTTAAGCTATTTGCGGACACCAAAATTGTTGCACTCTTGATTGAGGCAAGGGATTCTGGGCGTTTTTCTGCTCTAGGATAGATTAGTTGCGGTTCTGTGAACAAATATGGAGCCGATACGCGTAGCTTGCCATAGTGGCTATTCTCTGGAATTAGATTAGCAGCCGCAAAATCAACTTCGCCACTTGCAACAGCAGTGTAGATCTCATCGAGTGTTTCGTAGTGTTTTATGGTGAGCTGTACACCCAGCTCTTTAGCAAAGCTGCTTGCAAGAGAATGCTCCAGGCCTGTAGACCCAACGTGGTTACCGTAGCTGGTATTGGGGCTAGTGAAAGAGGCTGCAGTGATACTACCTCGTTCGAAAATATTTTCTAGCGTAGGGCTGCGTTCTTCTAGCACCTCGCTGAACAGGAATGTGCCTATAAAAACGAAGCCGATTAAAGTAAATTTAGCTATAAAATTAGACAATTATCAGCACCACCTCAATAAAGGGATTAATAGGGGGTATTGCTTCCCGTTTCTTATGTGCTTCCTTACGTTTTCAAGGCTGGCATACTACGTCAGTAAAATCTGAGCGTCCAGTTTGTGACCTCCTTCACACTTTGTTAATAGTAACGCTTTGTAAGCTTGGTGCTGCTTAAGGGGCGGTGTTATTTAAAAATATTTAATTAATACAGGTAGGTGTCGGCTATATGTAAAGTCATATCGAGAATATTTTGATGCAATGGTTTCTGGGCTTTAATTGACTTTTTATTTTTAGAAAAAAGAAAAAATGTGCCAAAGGCGTATTTTGTTTGGCCTTTAAGCGAGGATAAATAAGCCGTTGGTGTTCCTATGCTGGCTCCAGTTTTTGATATCAAGTATTATTAGCACCTTCCTTCCTCCTTTCCCTATTCGTTTGCGAGTCGATAATGCTCAAACTGCGCGGTGCTTCTGCTTTTTCCGAAATACGCTTAAATAAACTGACTACAAACATTCAAAATATTATTCCTGAGGTAAGCTATGTTTCTGGCCACTATCTCCACCTTGCTGACTGCGATGGTACGCTCAGCGAGCCGGATAAAGCTCTACTAGAGCGCCTGTTAACGTACGGGCCGCGCAATCAGCCTACAGTTAGCAATGCTGCCGCGTATGAGCTTGAGCTTGTGGCACTGCCTCGTCCAGGCACTATTTCTCCTTGGTCTAGCAAAGCAACGGATATTGCACACAATTGTGGTTTATCGACCATAAAACGCTTGGAAAGAGGAATCGTCTTTCTTATAGGCAGCTGCAAGAGCTTAAGTAAAGAACAGCTAGAACAGCTAGAAACTCTCTTGCACGATCGCATGACAGAAGCCGTTTTTTCTTCGGATGCCGACCTGACTGTACTGTTTAAAACAGAAGAACCCCGACCATTATCGCTTATCCCGCTTATGGAGGGCGGGCGTACGACACTGGAAAAAGCCAACATAGAGCTCGGCCTAGCACTTTCCGATGATGAAATAGACTATCTTGTAGAAAATTTCACTGAACTAGGAAGAAACCCCAGTGATGTGGAACTAATGATGTTTGCCCAAGCAAATTCTGAGCATTGTCGCCATAAAATATTCAATGCAGACTGGGAAATCTCGGGGGTTGAGCAGCCGCGTTCTTTATTTAGCATGATTCGAAATACCCATGAGATAAACCCTGCGGGAGTTTTATCCGCTTACAGTGATAACTCTGCAGTGATTGCGGGAAGCAAAGCCCCGCGTTTTTATCCAAATAGTGAGAACCATCATTATCACTTCAGTGATGAGCAGGTGGATATTCTAATGAAGGTGGAAACGCATAACCACCCAACTGCCATCGCTCCCCACGCAGGTGCTGCCACGGGTTCGGGCGGCGAAATTCGCGATGAGGGCGCTACGGGTCGTGGTGCAAAACCAAAAGCGGGTCTAGTGGGTTTTTCAGTCTCAAACCTGCGTATCCCGGACTTTCAGCAGCCTTGGGAAGGCCCTGAGAGCAAGCCTGAAACTATCGCCTCTCCACTAGATATTATGCTTGAAGGCCCTGTCGGCGGCGCGGCATTTAACAATGAGTTTGGTCGTCCTGCTTTAAGTGGCTACTTTAGAACATTTGAGCAGGAAGCGTTGGGGGTGGCCGGTGTTGATATGCGTGGTTATCACAAACCGATTATGATTGCGGGTGGAATTGGCAATATTCGGCGTGACCATGTATTAAAAAATGAAATCAAGGATGGCGACCTAGTGATTGTTTTGGGTGGTCCCGCAATGTTGATTGGCCTAGGTGGTGGCGCAGCGTCCTCCATTGCTTCAGGACAAGGCAGCGCAGATCTAGATTTCGCATCCGTTCAGCGTGAGAATCCCGAGATGGAAAGGCGCTGCCAAGAGGTGATTGACGGTTGCTGGGCGATGGGTGAAAAAAACCCAATCGTCTCAATTCATGATGTTGGTGCAGGAGGCTTATCAAATGCCTTGCCGGAACTTGTGGGAGACCACGACCGAGGCGCACATTTCGATTTGCGAAAAATCCCAAGTGATGAGCCCGGTATGGCACCGCATGAGATTTGGTGCAATGAGTCCCAAGAGCGTTACGTTCTTTCTATAAAGAAAGAAAGCCTGGAGCTATTCAAAAAGCTCTGTGTTCGGGAACGTTGTCCTATGGCTGTGCTGGGTGCCGCCAGTGAAGAGCAGCAACTAATTCTCGAAGATCCAATATTTAGCAATAAGCCTGTGGATTTGCCGATGTCCATATTGTTCGGTAAAGCACCAAAAATGTCTCGCTCCTTTGAGCCATCCACTGTTGCTCGGCCTGATTTAGATACCAGCAATATAGAGCTTGCTGAGGCTCTTTACCGTGTACTTAGACTGCCTGCTGTAGCAAGTAAAAGCTTTCTTATCACCATTGGCGATCGCACCGTAACGGGGCTGGTAAACCGAGATCAAATGGTTGGGCCTTGGCAAGTTCCTGTGGCAGACGTAGCCGTCACGGCAACGTCGTTTGACGACTATTGCGGGGAAGCAATGGCAATGGGGGAGCGAACACCGCTTGCTCTTATTAGTGCTCCTGCATCGGGGCGTATGGCAGTGGGTGAGATGATTACCAACTTAGCGGCATCATCCATCTCTGCACTGGGAGATATAAAAGTGTCTGCTAACTGGATGGCGGCAGCAGGTTTCCCTGGTGAAGATGAGGCGCTTTTTGAAACAGTCAAAGCCGTGGGTATGGAGCTTTGCCCTGAACTGGGCATTACTATCCCAGTGGGTAAAGACTCTATGTCGATGCGAAGCCAGTGGACAGAGGAAGGGGAAAATAAATCTGTTGTCTCCCCCTTAAGTGTGATTATTACAGGCGTCTCTCCGGTTAATGATATTCGTCGCACGCTGACCCCTCAATTAAGGCCTGCTGAGGAAAACTCGCTGTTATTGATTGATCTGGGCTGCGGTCAAAATCGATTGGGTGCCTCTGCTTTGGCTCAGGTTTATAAGCAGGTTGGAAATAACGGCCCTGATCTGGAGTCAGCCCAATTCTTGAAAGGGTTTTTTGACGCAATTCAAATGCTTAACTCCCAGGGTTTAATCAGCGCGTATCACGATAGGTCTGATGGTGGTTTGGCAGCGTGTTTGGCTGAAATGGCTTTTTCTGGAAACTGTGGTGTTGACGTGGATCTTAGCCAAATACAGGGTTATGAATCGGCCCTTGCTCAGATGTTCAGTGAAGAGTTAGGCGCGGTTATTCAGATTGAAACACAGCACCTTGATTCTGTGCTCGATGTTTTTAAGGCTCAGGGCATTAAAGATTGTGTCAGCCTCATTGGGACAGCAACCGAAAGTCGCAGCTTTAAGGTGCGTTTAAATGATGAGATACTTATTGATGAGTCTTGTATCGAGTTACATCGTTGCTGGGCAGAAACCAGTTATCGAATGCAGGCTCTTCGTGATAACGAAGCGTGTGCCAAGCAGGAATTCGATGGCCTTTTGGCATCGGGCAGTGGTATCGCATTAAAGGTGAACTTCGATCAAAATGAGGATGTAGCTGCGCCGTATATTAATAAAGGCGTACGACCTCAGATTGCCATCCTTAGGGAGCAGGGTGTTAACGGTCAGATAGAGATGGCGGCAGCATTTCATCGCGCAGGCTTTGATCCAGTTGACGTACATATGAGTGACATCGTTGAGCGTGGATTAAGGCTTGATGAGTTTAAGGGGCTGGTGGCGTGCGGGGGCTTCTCGTACGGAGATGTGTTGGGTGCCGGTGAAGGTTGGGCGAAAACCATCTTATTTAACAGCCTCGCTCGCGAACAATTTGAGCGGTTTTTTCAACGTTCGGACAGTTTCGCACTAGGAGTTTGCAATGGCTGCCAGATGTTATCCAACCTTCGTGAACTGATCCCCGGTGCTGACCTCTGGCCCCATTTTGTACGCAATGAATCAGAGCAATTCGAAGCGCGCTTTGCCAGTGTCGCTATACAGAAATCCCCCTCTCTATTTTTTGAAGGGATGGAAGGTTCGCGATTACCGATCGCAGTGGCGCATGGAGAAGGGCGGGCAGAATTCAGGTCTGGAGACTTTGCCAAAGCAAAAGAGCAGGGGATTATCGCTGCATCATTTGTGGATTATGCAGGGCAGGTTACGGAGCAATACCCCCATAATCCCAATGGCACTCCTGAGGGAGTCACCAGCCTCACAACAAATGATGGCAGGGTCACAATTATGATGCCTCACCCTGAGCGCGTATTCCGAGCGCAGCAGTATTCTTGGAAGCCTGATTCATGGCAAGAAGACGCTCCCTGGATGCGTATGTTTCGTAATGCCCGTGCTTGGACTAAATAAGCGTGTACAAGCTTGTCTTTTATGTGCCAGAAGACCATGTCGAAAACGTTAAGCAAGCACTCTTTAAGTCAGGCGCTGGACGCATTGGAAACTATGACCAGTGCTGTTGGCAAACTCTCGGACAGGGGCAATTTCGCCCCTTGGCTGGGGCAGAGCCTTTTTTAGGTGAGCGGGAGAAACTGGAGTATGTTGCGGAATATAAAGTTGAGCTAGTCTGTGAGGATGCGTTGATTTTTCCAGCGGTAAAGGCGCTCAAAAAAACGCATCCGTATGAAGAGCCCGCTTACGAAGTTTACAAATTGGAAAATATCTAAACATTGAAAATGCAGGCTCGTAGGTATACTGGCGACAAGAAAGCGCATTAAGAGCCAGTAGAACCTAGACAATTACTCGGTAATTGCTCTCTACGTTGTTTTACCTCTTACATTGATGCAATCGTGCGAAAACGCTGAATTTGGCCGTGTAATAAAGGCCGCAGAAATAGCAGGATGTAACGGCATTAAGGTTTTTTCATATTGAAAAAACCATGTCTAAAAATAAAAATGGTGAATTCAATGCCTGATCAAAGCAAAACCTTAAAATCATCAGTACTCCTCTACCTCTTGGTGATGTTTTTCCTCTGTTTGGGCCAAAGTGCTTATGCCATAACTGTTATTGAGAAAAGCTTAACACAACTATTGGAGCAGTCTGATGATGTGATTTATGGCCTCGTCACTGACATTCATGCTGAGTATGGGGAAGGAGAGGCAAGTCAGCAGATATACACTTATATCAAATTTTCCGAAGTCCAGCGAATTAAAACCCCTGAAGAAAATAACCAAAATGAATTTTTGTTACGTATAGCGGGTGGGCGAGTGGGGTATCGAGCACAGGTGATTCCAGGTGCACCGACATTCCAACGAGGGGAGCGTTATGTCTTATTCGTTAAGGGGAATAACAAATTGGCTTTCCCTTTGGTTGGGGTAAACCAAGGCGTTTTTAGAGTTACCTATGATGAAATAAAGAAAGGCTACCGTGTCATTTTCCATAAACGATCAAAGAAGGTTCTTGAGCAGTTTCGAACTTATCGCTCAATGGAATCGTTAGATAATGGCGCTTCGTTTATATCATTAGGTGAGTTTATAGATGTTTTAGATTCTCGGTGGCAGAAATTAAGTGCTGACCAAAGGCAAAATAGATGAAAAATTATTCTGCCTTATTTTTTGCGTTCGCTACGAGATATCGTTTACGCCGAATAGCTATTGCCCATGCATTGCTTTTGTTTTTATTACCCCAGTACTCTATAGCTTATTCCTATCTTGCTTTGGGAAATACGGGAGAGCTTGAAGAGGTTTCTTCCAGCAACCCACTCTTCCAAGCAGAGCCTATTGTTTGGTCTCAAAATCGTATTAGCTTGGCTATAGATTTAGAGGGTGTCGATGCGCCGCCAAATTCGGGAATATCTGTCGATAATAACGGGTGGAATACTGCAGCCCTTATTTCAATGGAAAAATGGAACGAAGCTGCGCTTGGTTTTTCCTGGGAGCGCGACTCTATAACAAATAGTGGTGATCTTTGCGGTTTTGGGGTGAGTGAAGATGGCGTCAATCAAATAGCGTGGTCATCTGATTACTGTGGGGCTGGTTGGGGAAGCGGCACACTGGCATTAACCCAAATCACTTATCAAATCACAGAGGGCAGCGGCGGCACTCGTGCCGAAATTATTGACATTCAAATATTGGTAAACAGCAGTCATCGGTGGGATGTCTATGATGGGCCGTTACAGTATGCTTCCCAGAATACTCCAACTTATGATCTGAAGCGTGTCCTGCTTCATGAATTGGGGCACGGTTTAGGGCTGACTCATCCAGATGATAACGGCCAAAACGTTTCTTCGATTATGCTTTCTACCGAAAGTGATACGTTTAACCTCACAAGTGATGATATTGAAGGGGTTAATACCTTATACCCTGAATCAGCCAGTGGGGTTTTATCGCCGATTGGTAGATCCAGCGGTGGCGGAGGGTTTAATCTCTTCTTGAGTTTTTATATTCTTATCGTGTTTGTTTTCAGGCGCCTTTCCGTAAGTTAATAGCGCTACTCCATCTTAATTCTGTCTTAAGATTATGGATGGAATTCCCTCAGAGTTACCCCTTCCCTAAGCAGCTAAGTTCTTTCTTGCTTCAAGCGATGTTTTCCCTTGCAATTATGCAAAATAGGCTATTCTAAAAACAGCCTGAATGTATAAGTAGGGATATCATTTTTTTGTCAGGGAATAAATATGAGCGCAGCGGCCCAACTAAGAAGTAACGAAGAAGTTTTTTTTGACGAGGGGCAAGCTCTTGCTTCCAAAACAGATCTAAGAGGTATAATTAACTTTGTAAATAAAGAATTTATTGAAGTCAGCGGATATTCTGAAGCTGAGTTAATAGGTAGCCCACACAGTATGGTTCGCCATCCAGACATGCCCTCAGAGGCGTTTGAAGATTTATGGCGCACTGTTGGCCAGGGGAAACCCTGGACAGGGATGGTAAAAAACCTGACAAAAAATGGTGGCTTTTATTGGGTAGAGGCTCGGGTTATTCCTGTATGGGAAAACGGCTCTATCGTGGGCTACATGTCTATACGCAGGAAACCCTCGCGACAGCAAATTTCAGAAGCCGAAAGCCTCTATCGTGACTTGAAGGCAGGGAAACAACCAGTAGTAAGCACAAGTGAAAAATTCCAGAAAAAACTTGGCCAAATGACGTTGAAATCCAAGTTGAAATCCGTGATGGCTATTTCTACAATATCTTTTGTTTTGGTGGCTGTTTTTAGCCTTCGCTTTTTTGGTGCGAACTCTAGCTCGTCTAATATCAACTTGGTAATGGTGTTTGCTGCTTTTTTTGTATTATATTCAGCGGCTTTTTATTCTTTCCTCAATCATTTTGTTTTATCTAATGCAGCAGAGCTATTAGGCTATTTTAAAAATATTGCTGGAGGGCGTTTTGATGAACGAATAAATATTAAGAAAGATGATGAAATTGGTCAATTAATGCAGATGTTGCATACCGTACAAACGAAACTTAATTTTGAGCTTGAATATTCAAACAACCTGGCAGCAAAAGCTACCGCCATTAAAAATGCGCTTGATGTTTGTGAAACCAACGTGATGATCGCTGATAACGATTGCAATATCACTTACCTTAATAATGCTGTTAATAGGATGTTCGGAAATGCGGAGGAAGACCTAAAGAAAGATCTTCCACACTTTAAGGTAGAAGGCTTGCTGGGGACGAATATTGATACCTTTCATAAAAACCCACCACATCAACGTAATTTGCTTGCTACTCTGACGAAGGTATTTAACTCGCGAATTGAAGTCGGTGGGCGTGTATTTGATTTGATTGCAACACCGGTTAAAGATGACAGTGGGCAGCGCTTGGGCACTGTGGTGGAATGGAACGATATGACTGTAGAGTTAGCGCGACTTGAAACAGAAAAAGAAATTTCTGATACCAATGCGCGCCTGAAACAAACCTTAGACAGTGTAGCCTCTAACGTGATGGTGGCGGATAATGATCTAAACATTATATATATGAACAAAGCCGCTAACTCATTGATGTCCGGAGTGGAGTCAGATCTCAGAAAGGATCTTCCTAACTTCGACGCAAGAAGCTTGATTGGTACCAATATTGATATTTTCCATAAGAACCCAGCGCATCAGCGGGGTTTATTAGCGACGCTCTCCAGCACCCATAACGCTAAATTTGATGTTGGTGGCCTAAACATGGCATTTGTTGCTACCCCTGTTTTTGATGAAGCGGGGGGGCGTTTGGGTACGGCAGTTGAATGGCAAAACCGAACGCAAGAGGTGTCCATTGAAAAAGAAATTGGGGATCTAGTACAGTCTGCTGTTGATGGAGATTTGTCAAAGCGCATCGGCATGGACGATAAGGAAGGTTTTTTCAAAACTCTCGCTGGAGGGTTGAATACGTTAGTGGAAACCTCCGAAAAAGTTCTCGTTGATACTGGGGCTGTGTTATCTGCGCTTTCTGAGGGAGACCTAACCACCACTATCAGTAATGATTACAGCGGGAAATATGGTGAATTAAAGCAAAATGCAAATAGAACGGTAGAAAACCTCACTAAAATTATTACTCAAGTGCGTTCTGGAACCAGTTCAGTTGCTTCTGGTGCAGATGAAATTGCGCGGGGTAACGCTGACTTGAGTCAAAGAACGGAAGAACAGGCAAGCTCTCTTGAAGAAACTGCTTCCAGTATGGAAGAAATGACCAGCGTCGTGAAGCAAAGCGCTGATAACGCAAACACTGCGAGGCAGCTCTCTGATGAAGCCCTGGGTAAAGCGCGTGAAGGGGGTGAGGTAGTTAAAGATGCTGTTGAGTCAATGGGAGGCATATTACGATCCAGTAAAAAAATTGCAGAAATCATTGGTGTTATCGATGAAATAGCATTTCAAACGAACTTACTCGCCCTAAACGCTGCCGTTGAGGCTGCGAGAGCCGGGGAACAGGGGAGAGGGTTTGCGGTGGTGGCAAGTGAAGTAAGAAGCCTATCTCAGCGTTCTGCGAATGCAGCAAAAGAAATTAAAGAGCTGATTGAAGATAGCGTCTCTCAGGTCGAAACAGGTGTAGACCTTGTTAATCGAACAGGTGATACACTGACCGATATTGTTAACGCAGTTGAAAAAGTAAATAGTTCCACGACCGACATATCAAGCGCTGCCGCATAGCAAACAGATGGCATTGAGCAGATAAACAAAGCTGTGGGACAAATGGATGAAATGACGCAACAAAATGCGGCGCTTGTTGAGCAAGCATCTGCAGCAAGTGAGAACATGGCTGAGCAAGCGAAGAAAATGCGTGAACTCATGGATTTCTTTACCATGGTGGGAGGGGCAGAATCCTTTTCAGCACCTTCGTTGGGAGCAGTTGCGAGTGATGCGAACTTTGGGGGGGCGAACAAAGCGAGTGACAGCGTTGGAGGCGGGGAAGATTGGGAAGAATTCTAGTCACTTTCTGTTAGCCCGTATATCCGTGGGGCCATAGAACGGCCCTGGTGCACTATTACTAAAACCCCTGTAACAGGCAGGGGTTTTTATTTCTTTAAAAAAACAAATCGTGAGCTTGTTCTGCCGTTAAGGTTATTGGTGGTTTTGGCTAATATACCGCCATCAATTAAGTGACAATGCTTATTTCGAAATTGTTGGGTTTCACTTCGTTCTTAGCAACTCTCCATGCGTCGCCTAAAAGCGCCTACAGGCGGCGTATCCCTTGATTGATGTCGTATTTTGCCGCAGATCTGAACTCCGAAACGTGAGTGATAATTCAGTTTTAGATTTTATCAGAGTTTATTGAACTTCCGTAATTCGGTAAACCCTTCCTTCATACTGACTGCTGCTTGGTATCCCAGGTGTTGTTTTGCTTTATCGCTGCGAATGGTGCACTCTTTCGACATCAATGCAGCGGTAAAACGGGTGATAGGCGGGTCACTTTTTATTGGAAAAATATTCCAGATTAGTTCGATCAGCCATGCAAGCCCCTGCACCAGCCAACCGGGAACTGACTTGTCTGATGGCGTTAGTTCCTTGGTATCCAGCAGTTTGGTGAGCAGTTCTCTGAACGAGTGATCCTTTTCATCGATGATGAAATAGGCTTCCCCCCCTTTTCCTTTTTGAAGCGCCAGTTCAATTGCGTGGCTTAGGTTATGGATGTTCGTGCTGGAAGTGACGGCATGTCCTCCAGAAATCCACATGAATTGGCCACTTTTAACAGCCTTTACCAGTTCAGGTAATATGGTTTGATCGCCCGGGCCCCAAATAAATCGTGGTCGTAAGCTTAAGCTAAGGAAGTGATTTTCAGGATCGTTGGCGGAAAGAACCTGCCGTTCAGCTTCAGCTTTGGTTTCGGAGTAGAGGTAGGGTGATGAAATGGAAAGAGGGTAGCTTTCGTCGATGTAATGCATATCTTGGCCATAAAAGCAGCCAGATTCTGTGCCGATATGGATAAAACGTTTTACACCACTTTCCTTTGCGACATTTAATAGTTGAATAGTCCCTTCAACATTGGTTTGCCAGTATTGTTTACGCGTACCCCAAGGGCCGATATGGGCAGCTGCGTGAATGACGACATCGCAGCCTTTAAGGTCGCTCGGTTTTACCATTCCGAGCTGGCTTCGTACTGGCGTAGCACCGAGTGATGAGATTTTTTTGTCGCTGGCTGGGGTGCGAGACATCGCAATGATTTCGTGGTCAGTGGCCAGTTTTTTAATGGCCGCACCACCTACAAAGCCGGAACCACCGGTGATGAATATTTTCATTTTACCTTCCTTGGCAGTGTGTAATACGGCTAACGATTGAGTTTGGCCTGCACTTCCTCAGACTCTTTCATTACGCGATCCATTATTTCTGCAACCGTTGGAATATCGTGGATGCGGCCTTGTACCTGGCCAATTAAATGAACACCATTTTCACAGTCACCTTGCTTGATGGCGAGGTCGAGGGCTTCTGTGGCATTGGCGGCCCTGGCGAGCTGGATAAGGGTTTTAGGGCCCATAATTAAGGCGCCTAGAAAAAGCTTTATCCAGTGCATGCGCAGTTGTTCTGCGAGTTGAAACGAGTTTTTGAGCGCACGAACTAGGTTTATGGGCCGCTTGCTAATTTGTAGTGCGCGCTCGCTTTTCATGACACGGCAGTCCATACCATCGAACTTGGATGTGTATAGAGTATCTTCGATACTTTTACTAAGAACGGTACGTTTGGTGTTTTCGTGGATAGGGCTTTCTTGGCTAATGGAAAAACGGCTACCCATGGCTATTCCTTCTGCGCCAAGAGCGAGTGCTGCGATAAGGCCTCTGCCATCTGCAAACCCTCCTGTGCCGATTACAGGGATGTCTACCGTGTCGGCGAGGGTAGGGACTAATACAAGGGACGTGACAGGGCCGCCGTGTGCAGCTGCTTCATGGCCTGTGGCGAGTATGGCATCTACACCATAACGCTGGGCTGCCAACGCGTGCTTCTCGTTTACAACAGTAGCGATTACTTTGCCGCCATAGGCGTGGGCGCGCTTTACAATCCAGTCGCCTTTTCCTAGGGAAAAGTTGATGACAGGAACCTCTTCCTGAAGCCCAACTTCGGCATTTTCCTTGGCGCCTGGCATCATGAGAGTTACGCCGATTCCAAAGGGTTTGTCTGTTAGGGCACGAATCTCTCGAATACACTGCAGGGTTTCATCTGAGCTTAAAGGGCCGGTTGCGAGAATGCCAAGCCCTCCGGCATTGGATACCGCTGCGACTAGTTTGGGCACAGATACCATGCTCATCCCCGGTAATACAACGGGGTGTTTAATGCCAAAGAGCTCTGTGAAACGAGTTTGCATGGTGCTTCCAATGTGTTTAGATTTCAATTTATGAACTTTTCGCAATACACTCAAGGCGAAATAGCTGACTGATAGGCAACACCTCAGCGAACTCTGTAACTGTTCAAATTTGAGCGTGAGCTGAGTAGTTACACTGATCGATGATTAGTTCGATTGAGGGCTTACAGTATTTTCAGACTTGTCGGGAGGCGTATTTTTGGCGTTATTCGAAAAAAGTTCTGGACGATTAAAATGCTTTTTGTACCAGGTTTTCGCGTAATCAATCCAAGCTAGTTTTGCCTTAAGTTCAATATATCTTTTTGAGGTAAGGGACGGCCAGATTTATAACTCTTATTTGCTTTTGCATTAAGCATGTTCTCGAGTTCAGATATTTTGGCCGCTATTTCATCCTGGTTTAGCCCAATTACAGAAAGAAATGGCAGTTCGAAGTTATCTGAGTGGTCGGAGGTTTCACTGGTGTTCCAGCTTAGAATAGCTTTCCAAGACTGGCCTTCAGCGCTACCTTTATTTCCGCAGCCATCATCTAGGCATTCTACCCAATAATTGAAACGATTTTTTCCGGATTTCTGGGCGCGTACAGCATTTTTTATAAGACGGACTTCGCAGCCACAGGAGCAAAAGTTCATTTCGGGAGTAAGCAAAAGATCCATATTACTTTTTTAATTTCTCTATTGATAGAATGAAATACTGTAGGGCAGGTTTAGCTTGCCGTGCAGTGCTATAACGAGCGCTTGTCATTGGATAAATACGTGGGTTTTATCCAAAAACTTGGTCGCATGATTTTTGGTATTTTAATTGTAATTACTTAGCTCACGCTCAAATTCGTGCATAGCAGAGTTCGCTGAGTAGTTATTTTTAATCGAGACAAAATTATTGATCGGGATAATATAGTTAAGGGCCAAAACTCGTATTTACTTAAAATAACTATGCTTTGAGTATTTTTATCTAGTAAGGCAGGTATTTCAAAAGCCAATATAGACTTAGGCTTCAATATTCAAACCTAATACCTCAGCGCCGGCCTTTATTAGGTGTTCTAAAGTTGCTTCAATATGGTCTTGTAGCTTAAATTTCAGAGTTCAATATGACACAAGCTAAATGATACGTTATTTATGGTCTGTATCGACTATTTTGTAAATTTGAACTCCGTAACGTGAGCCCGTAAAGCCTGAATGATTTGATTGTCTGTTTTTTCCAAATGAAGATGTAAGTCGGAAATAAACATAAGCAGCCAGTCAGGGCAGCTTAAATCACTGTATTATTAGTTATCGCCACAACGTACTGGCTATGTCACACCCTAAATGTAAAAGGGTATATAAAGAACCTATGATTAGTTGGAAGATTCTTCGGTTTTCTCAAGCCTCTTAAAACTAAGAGGATACATTGAATGTTTTTCTTGAGCACCATGCGCTTATGATTAAGTAGTATTAGGCGCATGGGAATTAAATGCAATATACCATTATGGTGGAACACCGCGTTTTTTGAATGTTAGCTGGTTGTGAACACATTGGCAAATAGAAAATGTTTTTGATAGCGAATATTGATAAATAAGTTAAATCTGGCGTTTTGATTACCTCGAAACGTTCTGTATGTTTTCAGCTGCTAGAATAGAGTGCAATTGTGGCATCTATTTGACAAAGGCCTGTGGCAGTTAAAAATAATGCTGTTTAAGGCGGAAACCACGCTTTTATAAGTATAAATGAGTATGTTTTACCGCTATGAGCCAATTTGGATCTATTAATTCTCAAGGAGTAGCGCTTTGATATCTAAGGCGATAGAGGAAGCCGGTAAGGTTATATTGGGTAAAGAGCACCAAATACGTCTTGCAGTGGCGTGTTTGGTGGCCAAAGGAAATCTACTTATAGAAGATCTTCCTGGGATGGGGAAAACTACCCTGTCACAGGTTTTGGCACAAGTTTTTAGTCTGAGTTATAAAAGAATTCAGTTCACGAGTGACTTGTTGCCCGCTGATATCCTTGGTGTTTCTATTTATGACAAGGATAAAGGCGATTTTACTTTTAAAGCGGGACCAATTTTTGCCCAGTTAATTCTCGCAGATGAAATAAATCGGGCCAGCCCCAAGACTCAGAGCGCATTGCTTGAAGCCATGGAAGAAGGGCAGGTTACTGTGGAAGGGGAAACACGACCTCTGCCAGATCTATTTTTTGTCATTGCAACGCAAAACCCCTCGACTCAAATGGGTACATTTCCCTTGCCTGAGTCTCAACTAGATCGTTTTCTGATGCGAATCCACCTTGGTTATCCTCCTGTTGAAGCTGAAAAGCAGCTATTGTTGGGAAGGCGGGGAGCAATCGCGGCCAAAGATATCGACAGGATTGTGACGCCAGCTGACTTGAGTATGCTTCAGGCGCAGGCGGCGGAAGTGCATTTGTCTGGGGCTGTGGTTGAATATATTCTGAGGTTGACGCACTTTACACGGCAGCCAGGGCGCTTTCACACGGGCCTCTCCCCCCGTGGTTCTGTAGCTATCGCCCGTAGTGCGCAAGCATGGGCCTTGATTCATGGGCGTGATTTTGTGCTTCCTGAGGACATTCAGACGGTTTTACCGGCTGTTTTAGATCATAGAGTGCACATTAATTCCGCACAGTTTGGTGAAGATAGCGGTAAAGCAAGTGAAGTGCTGCTCTCGCGAATATCTATTTCTGGGTAGGTTTTCTATGAACACACTGCTTAGTGTGAAACGATTTATTCCCAGCCGCATTGATGCATTGATAAGAAAGAGAGTCGGCATCTGGCTTGAAAAACGTATCCCCCCATCTGAACAGGTTGTGCTTGATCATCGTAGGATCTTTATTTTTCCAACACTTAATGGCCTGATGTTTTTAGGTGTGGTGATGACTTTATTCCTTGCCGGAATTAATTATCAGAATAATCTCATTTTGGCTTTATGTTTTTTGTTGGTGAGTTTATTTTTGAACGCCATTTTTGCCACGTATCGAAATCTCTCTGGCCTAATACTGGAGCGAGCAGGCGCTATTCCAGTGGGCGCGGGTGAGACGTTATGTTTTCATATCAAAATAAATAATACGAATAACACCGTTGGGCAATCGTTACGGCTGCATATTCCAGGCCAGCATACTGTCGTTGCATCACTCGATTCCAGTGGGCAGTCACTCGTCGCTATTCCTTTCATAGCGCAACAGCGAGGGTGGTGCAAGCCTGGCCGGTTTCATCTTCAAACAGTTTATCCGCTTGGTTTAATACGATCCTGGTCTTGGATAGATTTACAGCTTTCTTGTCTTGTGTATCCCAAACCTTTTGACAGCCCGAGACAACAGAGTAGTGATGTAGGTCAGGGTTATCAGCAAAGTACAGCGCAGGAAGGCGTAGAGGATGTTGCTGAGTTGAGAGTTTATCGCCAAGGTGACTCGCCCAAGCATGTTGATTGGAAGGCGTTTGCTAAAGGGCGGGGGCTTCATACTAAAACATATCAAGGTTACTCCGGAGATTCCAACTGGATTGACTGGCTTAACTGGCCCAATATTAATCAAGAGCAGCGTTTATCGGCAATGACCTATTGGATTTTAACGTATGCCCAAAAACAGGAGGCCTTTGGGCTGAGGCTTCCCAGTAGCGAAATCCCACTTGATTGCGGGGATGCCCATGTTTTTCTGGCTCTGAAAACAGTGGCATTATTCGGCTGCAGCGATGGGGTTTTTGCCAAAGATGACTAATGACGATGCCGTTTCGCTCCCGAAGAATACCCTGGCTTTTTTAATTGTCTCTCATATTGTTGTAATAACTCCTCATATTTCCAAGCATTCCTACTGGGTGATCTCTTTGGTTGGGCTGTGTCTGGTATGGAGGATTGTTTCCAATATGCGGCATTGGCCCTTGCCAGGCAAAGGGGTTCGGTTTTTGTTGGTTATTTCGGGGTTTAGTGCTGTATATCTTGCGTATGGCACCGTGATCGGCCCTTTAGCCGGGGTGGGGTTATTGTTGCTTGCCTATACCTTTAAGTTGCTTGAAGCTAAAACGGTACGCGACGCACATATGGTGGTGACATTAAGTTATTTTGTCGTCGCCACTGCATTTTTATTCGACCAAGCTTTTAGCAAAGCGTTGTATTTATTGTTTAGCTGCGTGGTTATTAGCGCTGCATTAATTTCAATTAACCAGCCTTCTACGCATTGGAAAGGCAGCAGTAAAAGTGCCTTTTATCTCGTATTAAAGAGCCTTCCTATTATGGTTGTTCTCTTTCTATTTGTTCCTAGAATTGAAGCATTTTGGAGTATTCAATTTGATAACCACCACGCAAGGATGGGCTTGAGTGATGAAATGTCCCCAGGAGACATCGCTCGCTTGGGAGAAAATGACAGCGTAGCGTTCCGTGCAAAGTTTGAAAGGAACATACCGTTACCTGCCGAGCGTTACTGGCGAGCCTTGGTGTTGGATGATTTTGATGGGAGGCGATGGAGACACGCGGATAGAGGGGTTGAACTGCGCTCTTTGTCTAAAAAAGACCAAGATGCAACGAAGCGGCAAGGCAGTGAATATAACGCATGGTTTTTAAACCGCAGAGACCAGGGCGACAACTATTTTCGCTATAAAATTATCATGGAGGCGAGCGACAAGCCCTGGTTGTTCGCCCTAGACTGGGCTCATCCATTAAGTGCAAATATTAACATGGATGATGGTTTTAGCCTTTCTGTGGCAAAGCCCCTTACCGAGCCCTTTGTATACCAAGTGGAATCGCTTTCTTCAACCACTCTCACCGGCCCGCCTGATGGGATGCACTGGCAATATCAAAGAAAAAGAAATTTAAAACTACCGGCATCGGGTAATGAGCGCTCACGACAGTGGGCAGAAAATGTGAGGAAAGAAAGCGGTTCAGACGAGGCTTTTATATCACAAATACTCGCCCATTTTCGGGAGCAGAAATTTTATTACACACTTCGCCCGCCTTTACTGGGAACGGATAGTATTGACCAGTTTTTATTTACCACTCGCCGGGGGTTCTGTGAGCACTATGCCAGTACATTTACCTTTTTAGCTCGAAGCGTAGGGATACCTGCCAGGGTAGTCGTTGGTTATCAAGGGGGAGAGCAAAGTAGCCTGGATAACTATTTATTAGTGTATCAATTTGATGCACACGCATGGGCCGAAGTGTGGTTGCCAAAGCGGGGTTGGGTCAGAGTAGACCCTACCGCCGCAGTCTCGCCGGCACGCGTCGAAAAAGGCATAGAAGACGCACTCGGCGATTCAAGGCGCTTCCTTGCTAATAGCCCTCTATCGTTACTTCGTTACAGGGATATACCTGGCGTTAGGCGATTACGCCACAGCATAGATTATCTGCGTATGTTGTGGATACAGAAAGTGGTGGGCTACAACGGTCGTCTTCAGACAGACCTCTTCTACAAACTATTTGGTTCCTCAAGCACAAAGACTGTGATGCTCGTTCTATTGGGGGGGCTGAGCAGTCTATTATTTTTGATCTTTATATTTGATGTTTATTCCAAGCGAAAACCTCGAATGCCACCCGAGCAACGTCTATACCTCAGGTTTTGCAGAAAGCTGTCAAAGCGTGGTTTTAATAAGGGGGTAAGTGAAGGGGAGACAGCGTTTGCCCATCGCGTAGCTGTTAACTCTCCAGAGATGGCTGAAGGGGTTTTGCGTATTACTGCGCTTTATGTGCAGATAAACTATCGACCGCTTGACCGGGATGGAGTAGGGCGTAAACAGCGGGTCAATCAATTCCGAAAACAGGTGAGCGCATTTTCTGTTTAAGACGTATCTATATCCTCTCTGTGCCAACGTGGTCTCATGCAATTCTTAGGGCCGTTATACCGCAAAATAGACGCAGCTGCAGCACCACTATCTATAAAGGCATATGTATGATGTTCATTTTGAGATCAAACCTGAGTGGGGTAAGTCGTTATAATTGGATAGAGAAATGATTTTTCCGAGTTATGCGAGGCGTAGAATTGAATCAAAGTCTAGACTGGGTAGTAGGAAGTTATTTTACCTCTTTCCAAAGGCATTATTCGTGACATCAAATTGGCTATTGTATAAGCGCCAGTCTGCGAATGTGTTATTGCGGCGGAATTAATTGAGGCACCGTGCCATCATACTTACTGTGAAGTTGAATGTTTACAAATCAAACTGATTGTTCGGAAGTTGTTCTGTTATTTGGAAAAAACACTATTTCCAAACAGATGCCTTTTTCTGAATTTGAAGCCGTTCTTGATACCTATGCTACCATTCCCGAGTTTGGTGGACAGGAGGCGCGTGCGGCTTATTTGGTAGTGGATTTATCCCTCAATATTACAGCGTGTGTTCTTTTTCTTGTGGACTTTTGTGATGATGGCAGTATCAACAAGTCCTGGAATGTGCCGCTCCGACATATGGCTGAAATAGCAGCACCTGGCCCAGATTTGGGGTCCGGCCCCATTCGTCTTGTTTGTCATAGTCAATGTCCGATTGCTTGGCAGCAAAATGCAACGTGGGACCCGAATATGTCCGGCGCAGCCGATGACTTCAAAATGATGGTTTCGCTGATAAAAGAAAATAAAATTTGTCTCCCCACTCAAGGCCCAGGCGCGGGAAACAATGAAGCTTCGGCCCCTGCCCAGCAGCCAGCGTGGGCTGCCCAAGCTCCGCCTCAGCAGGCTCCACAGCAACAAGCGCCTTACGGTGCGCCTTCTCCTGGCTGGGGTAACCCCCAGGCAGCTTCGCAGTGGGGTGCTCAGCCTGGAATGCCTCCAAACGGTAATTGGCCACCACCACAACCTGCCCAGTGGCAGCAACCGCCCCCAGATTGGAATGGAGCCCCTCGACCTCAATATCCACCTCAGCAAGCACCGCAAAACCAAGAATATCCTCCTGCACAAGGGCAAGAGGATGAAGTCAGCCGCGCAAAAACAGCCAGTTTATTGCGGAAATTGCGCTTGCGCCTAACCACACTTGAAAATGCCAAAACCAAGGAGCTTGCAGAGCATCAGTTTGAGCGCCAAAAAGAAGGGCAGCATTTTAAAATACAGAAACGGCGTTTACAGAGTTTTATTAATAGCTTAACCGAGCAAAACGAAGCACAGAAACAACAGCTTACTTCGCAAAAATCTCAGATTGCTTCGTTGGAAGAAAGTGTAGAAACAAAACTTCAAAAAGCCGTCAAACATGAGAAAAAGGAGATTATGGCCCTCAAACAAAATTTCCAGAGGCGTCTTGAGGAAAATGAAGTTGAAGAAATTGCTCGCCTAAAAGAAATTTGCCAAGTAAAGGAGATGGAACTGCTCTACAAAGAAGAGATTACACATCAGCTGCGTGAAGAAGTCGTTGTTTTAAGAAGGGATAAAATACGCTTGGTAGATTCTGGTGCTGATAATTTCTTGAAAAAACTTGATTCCTTAGGTCTTAGTTTTATTAACTTTCATCCTGGTATTGGGCATCTTTCCATCCCTCTGGAGGATATGAGTAAGTATATGGACGATACCGAGTCCTATGTAGCGGAAAAATGCCTTGTATCGCAAGAAGCCTACGCAAAGTGGCGTAGGCATTATGATCAGCCGGTGTGCCAATGCGAGACTCGTCCCGGAGAAATCTGTGGTGAGAAAATTCAACGACAGCAAGTTCCCGCCCAATATATCGAAGGTGAAACCAATCGTTGTACCCGGCATAAAAAACAGGGTGTAAATGATGCGCCTTATAGAAGCAGTAATGATGGTTTGGCTTAAATCAGGCGATTAAAAAAATAGTAACACCTCAGCGAACTCTGTAAGAGTTCAGAATGCGTTAAAATTTGAGCGTGAGCTGAGTAGTTGCAAAAAATAGAGCATGGGGAAGAGTCGCTTAGATACCCCTACCAACCTGTATCTTCAGCTATCAGTAGGATATTTTCAGGTTATCCATTAATACATACGTATCTTGTTTTGAGGGTGTTGTGCCACCGATATAGACATCAAGCCAGGCCGACACTATACGCACATCTGGATGAGTTCTTAGAAGCCACGCTTCTCCTCGGTATATTTCATGCCCATCGACGGACAGTACTAATATTCCGTTTGATTCCCCTATATCATTCAGTTTTATATACAATTTAATGTTATAGAACTGCTGTTTTTTTAGGCTAAACTTTGGATCAATGGCTGTGCCGTAAGTAGTTGGCATACCCGGATGGTATACGTACAAGCCAATTGGAACTTGTCCTTCCGCATTCTCTTTTCCATGGGCAATTCTAACGGACCAACTATTTTGATGTTCATCCGTTACTTTCTTTCCGCCCCAGCCTGCTTGTTGGTCATAAATACCCTCAAACCCTGAGAACTTCCCCGCTTCATTGTCGGCACCATTTTTTTGAAACGTTTCATCGAGCCACAAATCAAACTCCATGGTTGCCGAAATAGGCCGTTCATTGTTGCGATTCGATAGGTTTTGAATGCTCGGAGTCTCATCTCCCTCTATAAAAAATAATTTTTTCCCTAAACCCTTGTAAAGACCACTTCCAACAGGGCACCTGAGATAGCCATTTTCTAGAAGAGATGGGTCGTCCCCCCATCTTGTCAGCGATGAAAGTTGGTTTATATCTTCGAAGTCAAAATATTTTACCGTATATTTTTCACCAAGCAGCACGGGTGGTCTGGGTTCAGCTAACACCTTTCCTACGCCGGTGATCATGATTACAGCGACCAGTGAAATGATTAAATTGCGCATATTGGTCTTCCGTGGTGTTCTATTGGAGAGTTTTGGTTTGTTTGGTTCTCTAGGTCAAGATTGAGAAAACATGACAGTAAAGAACTGTCCTACAATTTAAGCAGTTTAATAGTAGTCTGTATGGGCACTAGGTCACATGGGGGTTAAATTACCACGCAGTAGCGTTTTAACATTCCGGTTTGACTCTAACACCCTCCTAGGCAAATAGTATATGTTCAGTTTTTGATCTGTTAAAATTGACGATCTGAACAGCGAGGAGACGGCTTTGTCAGGGGGCGTCCTGAACTCAGTCTTTTCTGATGGCAAGCGCTTTCTGCTAAGTTTGAGTAATGCCTGTTCTAAAACCTTAGCCGGTGTT
>JAESUE010000199.1 GCA_016763235.1 Pseudomonadales bacterium | reverse complement strand
ATAACTTTAATCGCATCCAAACTTTGAACCGTCGCAATTGCGTTACCTGCGTAAATTGGACGCTTAAACGTGTCAGCGGAATCCACTGCAGTGATTTCTGATATTTGAGCCACATCCAGCAAAGCGGCTACACGGGGCAAAAAGTTTTTAGCAGTAACAGTATTACTTGCTAGAACGTGGGTATAACCCTTGCCCAGTTCCGCAACCAACAAAGAAACATTTTCAGCTAACTGGTTAGCGTAAACTGCATTATCAGCAACAAGAACCTTAGTAACGCCGTCCACCTTTGCAGCTGCTTCAGCAACAGCAGCACAACCTGAACCGGCAACTAAAATGTGAATATCGCCACCAATTTGTTTGGCCGCTGCAACGGTGTTTAGGGTAGCAGCGTTTAAGCTGGCATTATCATGATCTGCATATACTAGAATACCCATGTTAGATCACCTTCGCTTCGTTTTTCAGTTTTTCTACAAGCTCGTCAACGGATCCCACCTTGATACCGGCAGAACGCTGAGCGGGCGGCTCAACCTTAAGAATTTTAGTGCGCGCAGCAACATCTACACCAAGCTCTTCCGGCGTAGTAACATCAAGCGGCTTCTTCTTCGACTTCATGATATTAGGAAGGGAAGTATAACGTGGTTCGTTAAGGCGTAGATCAGTGCTTACGATAGCAGGCAAATTCAATGCTAAGGTCTGCAAACCACCATCAATTTCACGAACGACGGTTAATTTATCCCCATCGACCGTTATTTCTGAGGCAAATGTACCCTGAGCATAACCAGACAAAGCAGCAAGCATTTGGCCCGTTTGGTTATTATCACTATCGATAGCCTGCTTACCGGTGATAATTAACTGGGGTGCTTCTTTATCGCAAACTGCTTTAAGTGCTTTAGCAACACCCAAGGAGTCAACTTCCACATCAGTTTCAACCAAAATAGCGCGGTCAGCACCTAGTGCTAAAGCAGTACGCAGCGTTTCTTGGGCAGCTTTAGGCCCAATGCATACTGCTACAATTTCTGTAGCGACACCCTTTTCTTTTAGTCGAATGGCTTCTTCAACAGCAATCTCGCAGAAAGGGTTGATCGCCATCTTAACGCTTTTTAAATCAACACCGCTGTTGTCGCCCAGAACGTTAACCTTAACGTTCGCGTCAACAACACGTTTAACAGCAACAAGAACCTTCATGGAATCCTCGGCTTATTGTTAGATGAATGTAATGTGTTGGTGGATAAAAGCATGTGAAATCGCGCCAAAATAGGCAAAACCAACCCCCTAAGCCTGTACCTGCAGCCCTAATAGGCCACCCAACTCTAAGAACGGCGTATACTGAACGCTTACGACCACCAGGTCAAGTTTTCCATAATGACCATATTAACCCAGTAATTACAATGCATTACGCATACATCACTCTCTATTCATCACTACATCCCCATTTAAAAAGCCAAGTATTTGTCACAGAATTCAAACACCCGTTGGCCTTATTGCCCCGTCTTTAATATACTATGCGGCGTTTTCATCTTTATTTTGCGGGCACACCTTTCACACGCATTATTCGTGTCTTGCACACCAACTAACACAATCATCAGTACTTAACATAAAGAGGAGTGAGCCCATGGAACGTGAATCGATGGAGTTTGACGTAGTCATTGTTGGCGGCGGCCCCGCAGGTTTATCAGCTGCCTGCCGACTTAAGCAATTAGCACAGGAAGCTGGAGAAGAGATCAGCGTAGTTCTCGTAGAAAAGGGCTCAGAAATTGGCGCACACATCCTCTCTGGCGCGGTTTTCGAGCCAAGCGCACTCAATGAGCTTTTCCCCGACTGGAAAGAGCGAGGCGCACCATTAAACACGCCTGTTAAAGGAGACGTGTTCCATTACATGCTTGGCCAAGAAAAAGCCGTACAGGTGCCTAATCTTTTTATTCCCAAAACCATGCATAACGACGGCAACTACATTGCTAGCCTTGGCGGCATTTGTCGCTGGTTAGGAGAGCAAGCAGAAGAGCTTGGCGTGGAAATCTTCCCCAGCTTCACTGCGAGCGAAATCCTATACAACGAAGATGGCAGCGTAAAAGGCATTGCCACGGGCGATATGGGTATCGACAAGGATGGCAAGCAAAAGGGTAGCTACACACCCGGCTACGAGCTACACGCCAAATACACTATCTTCTCCGAAGGTTGTCGCGGCCATCTGGGCAAACAGCTTATCTCCCAATTCAAATTGGACGAAGGTAAAGACCCCCAGCATTATGGAATCGGGATTAAAGAAGTCTGGGAAATTGATGCCGACAAGCATGACGAAGGCTTGGTAGTGCACACACTAGGCTGGCCAATGGACCACCATACCGAAGGCGGTGGTTTTCTGTACCACGCTGAAAACAATCAGGTATTCATGGGTTATATCGTATCTCTAAGCTACACCAACCCTTACCTCAGCCCTTACGAAGAATTTCAGCGCTGGAAGCAGCACCCAAAAATTCGCCAATATATCGAGGGAGGGAAACGCATCACATACGGCGCACGCGCCATGATAAAAGGCGGGCTTCAATCACTACCCAAGCTATCCTTTCCCGGCGGAGCTTTAGCTGGTTGCGAAGCAGGAACCTTAAATAACGCCAAAATCAAAGGCTCTCACACTGCCATGAAGTCTGGCATGATTACAGCTGAAACCATTGGTAAAGCGCTTCTTGCTGGCGACACAGGCGGCAAAGATTTAACCGAGCTGCAGACAGACTTCGAAAACTCTTCACTTTATGATGAGCTTCACACCTCTAGAAATTATGGACCGCTGATCCACAAGTTCGGCACCATGCTAGGTGGCGGCGCAATCTACATGGATCAGAACTTTTTTGGCGGAAAACTTCCCTTTACCCTGCACAACACTGACAAGGATCATGAAACGCTTAAACCGGCAGCGCAGAGCAAAATAATCGACTACCCCAAACCTGACGGCGTCATCAGCTTTAGTCGTTCAGACTCGGTATTCCTTTCTAATACCAACCATGAAGAAGATCAGCCCTGCCACCTTCTGCTGAAAGATCCAAGCATTCCTCTCAGCCAGAACTTACCGCAGTTTGCAGAACCCGCGCAGCGCTTCTGCCCAGCAGGGGTTTACGAGATCATTGAAGAGGAAGATGGTAGTAAGAAATTTCAAATCAATGCGCAAAACTGTGTGCACTGTAAAACCTGTGATATCAAGGATCCAGCCCAGAACATCACCTGGGTAACGCCAGAAGGTGGCGGCGGCCCGAACTATCCTAATATGTAACACGAAACTGCGAGATCACTCGGTTAAACTGAGCGATCTCGCAACTTTATATTAAGCCTGTTTTCTTTTTCTTCCTCCGGAAAACTCTACCAGCCCCATTCCCAACAAAACCACGCCAGCTGGCCCTAAGACTTGCGCAGTGAACGGCAGATCATCTAAAGCGCAGAAGCCACAGGTCACTTTAAGGTACTTGATGACGCAAGCACTGGAGCAATCAAAGCCAAAGGTAACGACTCAGCTCACGCTCAAATTCGTGCATAACAGCGTTATAAATTTCGGCCTTATTATCACGCCTATTTTCCATCAAACTTCGCTACTCCGGCTTATATAGAGTGGCTATACCCCGTTGTCACGCCGTGCCTTGCCAGTGAAAATCTGACGCCACTGCCTATAACGCTATGGGGGCAGACCAACCCGCATCACACCCAACATACCGCTTTTTCAACTTCCGGAAAAAACGGCTCTTTGCCTTAGCGCCTCATAAAGGCAAATACCACTGGCAGTTGCAACATTTAAACTTTGAACCTTGCCCTTCATGGGCAAATAAACCAGTTGATCCGCAGCTTCCTTTACTAATCGCCGCAAACCCTTCCCTTCTGCACCCATCACAATCGCTAATGGGCCAGTTAAATCCACATCGTAAAGTGAACGGGAGTGCTCTTCCAAAGCAGTACCTACAACAAATACGCCCCTGTTTTGTAGGTAGCGTAATGATCTAGTGAGGTTCGTCACCTGAAAGAAAGGCACTGATTCAGCCGCGCCACTGGCAACCCTTCGCACAACAGGGGTAAGCCCGACTGCTTTGTCTTTTGTGGTGATAACCGCATCAACACCTGCGCCATCCGCCACACGCAAGCATGCGCCTAGGTTTTGCGGGTCAGTTAAACTATCCAGCACAAGTAAAAAAGGCGGATGATCTATTTTCTCAAGAAACACATCTAACTCGTGATCCGAAGCAAGGGCTTGCTCTCGACAGCGCGCCACCACCCCCTGATGGTTCGGATTATTGTTGCTATCTGCCTGCCGCAATAATTGCTCTAGGGTTTTTGCTTTTACTCGCTGCACAGCCAAACCAAAACTTTCTGCCAGCTGCAGAATTTCTGCAATGCGCTTATCATCCCGCCCCTGCTGAATCATCAATTCCAGCACATTTTCCGGGTGTGTTTCCATAATCGCTTTAACGCTATGCAACCCGTATAACAGCTCTGTTTTCGCCATGTATTTAAAATCCACCCATAAAAAATTTCGCCTAGTAAGCCATGCAACTGTTCAAGTTTAAACGCGAACAGAATAGCCAAAAAAAGCGCCCGCTCTGAGAGCACAATAGCCGCTTACATATACAGCCTAACTACCGCCCCTCTTTGCAATCACCTGAAATTCCTTTTCCCAGCCTTTTAAACGTTGAAGTAAATGCGTTTTCTGGCGAGCGCTTATCAGCGAGAATACCTCTTCCATCAAGCGCACAGCAAGATCGGCATTAAAATAGAAGGACTCTTGGTATTGATCACTCCAGTCGTCACGAGGAGACAAAAACAATTGCCGAAGCTTTGCCTGTTTTTCCTCTTTGGAAGCCGACAATTCAAGGATTTCTTTCAAGCGAAACAACCACCTTTGGCGATTCGCAAAGGTCTCAGGTTCTGTTATTCGATATTTTGCAACCTGAACGGCAATCTGACGAGACTGCTCTTTAGTGATCGACCCCAACCAAAAGCGCGCAGATTCTGCTGATTCTTTGATGTGCACTTCTTCTAAATCAACGCCTGAAGAAACGTACTTATCATAATATTTCTGATTGTTATCCTCGATCAATCGATAAACTACTATGCGCTGCCTAGGAGTGAGCGAATATAAAAACCCATTAACGTCAGGTAATACATGATCAGTTAATTCCACAAGATGGTTCTGCGTTTCCAGATTAAGCGCATCAAATTTGTCACGGGAAAAAGGCGTATTAAAAAATGCCTGCCACCCCGTCAAAGTGTGGATATAGGAAGAAATCTGAGTCTGCCGATGCCAATGCAGCTGGCTTGAAACCGCTTTTTTCAACTGGTCTTTTTGGGACGCGCTTAAGTCGAGATGGCGGTCAATATACCAAGGTACAAGCCAATCTATCTGCTCATAAAAGAATTTAATGGTGCAACCAGAAAGGCTGAACACAAGCATTAACAGCATTAATCCACGAGCTATTTTTGTTAGCCTATAGCGTCTCTGTTCTGGCAAAACCCCTCCATACCGCTTTACGGCGAGCTTTGAAATATTAACATCCAGCAATCTGAGTAGTTACCAGCAAATTTTAATTTTCTGCCTAGTATTTACTATAGCTCTAACGAAAAATATGGCTCACATCTTCTGGGAAACCGGCGTCAACGTCCACCTCAATAATACCCCGATTCATATCCATTTCTTTTTGCAGCATTTTTATCCCAGAATACTTCTGGTGCGTTAAAGCTGTAGCACTTTTTTCATCCCTCAATATAGTGGGCCGCAAAAATACCATAAGGTTTTTCTTCGAATGTTGCTGGGTGTTGCTTCTAAATAATCGTCCAAAAAAAGGCACATCACCCAAAAGAGGGACTTTGCTAACGGAGTCAATCACATCGTCCCTTACCAATCCACCCAACACAATCGTTTGTCCATCATCAGCAAGTATCACCGTCTTGATAGAACGCTTAGTGGTGGTGATATCACTTGCGTTAATTCCCGCAGGAGGAGCAATAAGATCAGAAGTTTCCTGGTAAATTTCCAAACGCAACACATCGCCATCATGGATATGAGGGACAACCCGCAGGGTTAAACCAATATCCTCTCGACTCACTGTTGTGAAAGGGTTACTGGTACCAGAGGAACTACTAGTGGTCGAACCGGTAATAAAGGGCACGTTTTGCCCTACAATAATTTCCGCTTCCTGGTTATCAATTGTCAATATACTTGGCGTTGAAAGGATGTTGGTATTGGCCGTCGACGCTAATGCCTGTAAAAGCACCCCGAATTCAACGTTATCACCACTTCTCTTGCCGCCGCCTAAAGTAATACCGTTGGCTAAAGACGCTGCTGCCGCAGCGGCTGGGTTTGCTACAGCAGCTGCGATCGTGCTGATACTGTTCCCGACATTCGAGAAATTAACGCCACCAACAGGGCCTTCATTGTTAAACCCAAACCCCCACTGCATCCCTAAATCCTGACCCGCACTTGCAGAAATCTCAACAATCGCAGCTTCGATTAATACCTGGGCTCGACGCACATCAAGCTGGCTGACTATCTCTTTAATCTCAGCCATCTGAGCTGGTTCAGCTTGCACCACCAAAGCATTCAATGCTTCATCTGCCTGAATCTTAGAAGCCT
>JAESUE010000198.1 GCA_016763235.1 Pseudomonadales bacterium | reverse complement strand
GCATAACAGCGTTAAAAAATAATCATTTATAGGTATAAACTCACATTTTTCGCCTTGTTCTGCTCAAATTTGAACGCAACCTGAACAGTTACAGGGTCCGCTGAAATTCGCTAATGAGCAGTTACCTTAATTTTTCTTGCGAAGCTCGCTTTTACTTTATTCTTTTCTGAGGGGTTTTCAAAAGCAGGCTGGTAGCTAGTATACGACTTTGATGATTTGGTTCGAAAGCTGGCTAGGGAGGCCATTAGTATCAATTGTTATACCAGCAAGATAATAGCTTTTACCAATTTCAAGGTTCTTTATCATTATCTCGGTAGGTATAGAGCCATCCCCACTGGCTTTAACGTCAATGCTTTCTGCGCCTGCGTATGGCAAGTCTTGGCTTTCTCGGTAGTAGATGACGTATTGTTGGATATCACCGCTTGTTAATGCACTGCCATCTTCGCGCTCTGCCGGTGCTTGCCACGCGACTGAAATGCTACTCAGCTTGGCTCCAGCCTCCACAAAAACAGCCGTTACCTTGGTGTCGGTGTTTACACTGATCTGACACTCTTGGTTTCCAATGTTTGCGCATTGGTATAGCCAGTGATCGAATAGAAAGCCTTCGGCTGCGGTGGCCATCAAGGTGAGATTACTCCCGGCGGCGATGAAATGTTCACATACCTTATTCGTGCAGTTAATATTATGGGCCAAGTTTATTACGGACCCTTGCCCTTTGGAATCAACCGTCAGTGAATAGGTGCCAGAGTCAGTGGAAGAGATATTCGTCGCAGAGCTGAGTTGGCTTTCTGCCGAAAAGTTCTGCGCCTCAGGTGTTTCGCCGCCCCCACATCCTGTGAATAAAAAGATCATGCTGATAGGCAGGCCTACGGTTCTTATCCAGACTGATATCGCTTTCATAACTACTCACCTTAAAGTCCGCCGCTTTCCGGTTTTCCTTATCCGTTGGGCTGTTTTTTGATCGCTTGAGTTATTAGGCTAGGCGTGAAAAAACAGCGGCAGTGAGATGTAATCGACAAAATGAGCGAATGTTCGCGGGGTGAGAGAGGAGTGAGGTTTGGCGCACAAAACTCTTGTGACGGCGGTCTCAAATGGGGGGGATATTTGAGCAGGAAGCAAAACTGGAGTCTCTGCCCCAAAAACTATAAAGTAGAGAGCTTTATAGTCAGTAAAAGTATGAGACTGGCAATTGGGATATTGCCAGTACCGATCGTGCGAGCTGCACGGCGAAGGATGTAGCGCTGCAGTTGAAATATAAAGGTGCAATAAATGCCAGAAGTCACAAGGTCAGTTTTGCTGGGTTACACGGCTGAAGAGGTGTTTCATGTCGTTAATGATATTGAGTCTTACCCCCTTTTTGTGCCCAGCTGTATCGAGGGTGAAGTGCATGAAAAGACCGATCAGGAAATGCTGGCAAGTATTTCGTTTAAGGCGATGGGTTTTACTAAAACACTGACAACGCGAAACCGAATAAAATTTGCCGAGCGCATTGAAATATGTTTCGTCGATGGCCCCTTTGCTCAATTGGCAGGAAGCTGGGATTTTGTCCCTTTGAGCGAGCAAGCCAGCAAGGCCACTTGCACTCTTAGCTTTACTCCGAAAGGCCGTTACGCAAAGCTGGCGGCAAAATCCGCTTTGAACAAAGCGGCTAACTCCGCAATTGATGGCTTCCACAAGAGAATTATTCAGGTTTATGGAAAACGCTAGGTTTATTCAAATAGAGGTTGCTTACGCCATGCCGCACCGGCAACTGATTATTCCGTTGCAAGTGGATGAGGGCTGCACGATGGTAGATGCGGTGGGCTTATCTCAAATTGCCGACAAATTCCCTGAGATTGATCTTGGGGATTTGAGCCTAGGGATATTTGGGAAGGCTGAAAAGTCACCCGAAAGCAGAGTGCTTAAGACGGGTGATCGTATAGAAATCTACCGGCCCCTGCTTGTCGACCCCAAAGAGGTGAGGAGAAAACGGGCCGAAAAGCTAAAGGCAGAGAAAGAGCGCGGTTCAGCTTGATGCGTTGTTTGCAGGTATTGGCGTTTCAATTTCCTGCAGAATGCCGCGTTTAAAAAGCAGTCGTAAATGCTTCTTTTGTACTTCACCTTTCCCCGGCTTGAAGCTATGTACATAGTCCCAGCGACCTTCGTGAAATACGTCCTGAATCATTGGCGAACCCAGAAGGTACATCACCTGCCGCTCCGTCATGCCGACTTTGATTTGTTTCACCTGCGCCTCATCAAACTTATTGCCTTGAGCAATATCAATTTTATAAGGCTCTGGATAAAGGCTACAGCCGCTAGCTAGAAAGGTGACGGAAATGAAAATAAGAACTATTCTGATTTGGCGTAACAAGGTAGAATCCTGCTCGTTTTGAAATTGAATATACACAATAGTACTCCATAAGCTCGGATGTCGCTAAGAGGAATTTAATCCGTATGTCCATTCCCAATGAGGATCTCAAAAAAGCAGGCTTAAAAATCACCCTGCCGAGGGTTAAGGTGTTGCAAGCCTTGCGTGAAACTCAAGAGAGACATCATAGCGCAGAAGACGTTTATAAGCTGCTTTTGGAAACAGGGGAAGATGTGGGCCTCGCCACGGTTTACCGAGTTCTGACCCAGTTTGAAACCGCCGGTTTGGTGGTTCGGCATCATTTTGAAGGGGGGCATTCCGTTTTTGAGCTTGCTGAAGAGCACCATCATGACCATATTGTATGTATGGTCTGCGGTAAGGTGGAAGAGTTTCATGACGAACTCATAGAGCAGCGGCAGCGTGAAGTGGCTGAAGGCATGGGCTATGTGTTAAAGAACCACAGTCACTATCTTTATGGTAATTGCGCAGGCTGTCAAAGCTAACTGTAACAATTCAGCTCACGCTCAAATTCGTGCATAAGGGCGTTAAAAAACGATCATTTAAGCATATAAACTCACATTTTTTGCCTTGTTCTGCTCAAATTTGAACTCTTATAGAGTTCGCTGAATAGTGACAGCTAAATAAGCACTAAGCCTCCAGCATAACTCTTGCGTGCTCAAGGGATTCCGGCGAAAAAGCATCTCCCCCGAGCATACGCGCTATCTCGGTAACTTTATCGTCTCCATCTAAGCTGATGACTTCCGTACAAATATTTTTCCCTTCATTCACTTTTCGTACGCTGTAATGATGGTGTGCTTGTGATGCCACCTGCGCTTGATGGGTCACGCAAAGTACCTGCGCATTGTCTCCCAGTTTTCGTAACATCTTGCCGACAACACTCGCGGTCGAACCGCCTATTCCTACATCCACCTCATCGAAAATAAGGGTAGGGGTGGCGTATTTCTCCGCGCAAATCGCTTGAATCGCAAGACTGATGCGAGATAGCTCGCCACCGGAAGCGACTTTATTCAGGGGTTTGGGTGGTTGCCCAGGGTTGGTGGCAACGAGAAACTCCACTTGTTCATAGCCGTGTGCGCTGGCATGCTCGCGCTGGCTGTAGATGCTGACGGCCAGAGAGGCACCTGCCATTCCCAGTTTTGCCAAACGTTTATTGATGGCGTGTTCTAGTTGCACCGCAAATATTTTGCGGGTTTTACCGATGGTTTGTGCCAGCTTGTGGTATTTGGACTGATGTTTCTGCTCCTCATCCATTAAAGATGCCAAGCGATCATCGCATCCACTCAGCTCTTCAAGCTCTTTCTGCAGCGCCAAGTGAAGGTTTGTTAGTTCTCGTACCGGCAGACGATGCTTGCGAGCGAGTTGGTGGCAGAGGCCAATGCGCTCATCCAAATACTGCAATCGTTCAGGGTTGTTCTCAAGGCCTGATAGGTAGCTATCGAGATCACAACAAGCTTCTTCAAGCTGAACACTGACGGATTCAAGAAGCCCTTGTAAGGCATCAAGAGTCGAGTCTCCAGGGGGGATGTTTTTAAGCTCGCGCTTAGCGTCACTCAGAAGTTTTTGGGCGCTGCTCTTTTCATTCTCCCTTAGCAGCTGCAAGGCATTGAAGCTGCTTTGCTGAAGGTGCCCCACGTTGGCAAGGCGTTGATGCTCTTGCTCCATTTTATCTAGTTCGCCTTCCTGCAGGGCTAGATCATTCAATTCTTTTACTTGGTAGCTAAGTAGTTCGTGGCGCTCAGAAAACTGGCGGGACTTGTCCTTTAAGGTTTGCAGCGCAAGTTTGCTGCCCTGCCAGGCCTTAAACAGTACCTTGAGCGTAATAACTTGTGTTTGCAGTGAGGCGAAGTGATCGAGCAATTCACGCTGTGTTTCCCGTCGCAATAGGGTTTGGTGCTCATGTTGGCCATGAATATTGACCAGTAATTGAGACAAGTCTTTGAGCGATTGGGCCGTGACGGGCGTACCGTTGATGTAGGCGCGAGATCGGCCTTCGGTACTGATGGTGCGGCGTAAAATGCACTCGCCATCTTGATCCAGCTCATGGGCCTCAAGCCAGCTTTGCGCGGTTTTGTTTGAATCACAGTTAAAGGCGGCCGTTACTTCCGCGCGCTTTTCTCCATGTCGCACAACGCCGGGGTCTGTTCTACCGCCCAAAGCAAGTGCCAGCGCATCGACCATGATGGACTTCCCTGCACCGGTTTCGCCGGTGATAACAGTAAGCCCGTCGCCATAGTTCAGCTCCAAGCTTTTCATAATGGCAAAATCGCTGATTTTAAGTTGGGTTAACTTGCGTATCCTTGCTATGCCGTTTCTAGAGTTACGGGATTAGTCGCTGCTCAGCGCATGCTCAAATTCGTGCGTCACAGCGTTAAAAAATGATCATTTAAGCATATAAACGCACATTTCACGCTTTGTCGTGCTTAAACTTGAACGCAATCTGAACTCTTGCAGAGTTCGCTAAGTAGCTATTGGGATTATTTGATATTCTGCGATTAAAATAAATAGAATTTTTCTTTTTTGTATTGTTCCCGTGTTTGAATTATTGCAATGAGTGTGGCAGATTTCCCTGAAAGGTCTCGATAGTTTGTGCCCGCTGTTGACGTTGCTGCAAAAATTCTTAGCACGGCCTTGAATCAGTTCTCTTAATCCCCATATTACCCGCACTGTAATTATTAACCCAGTCAGGCTGGCTGGATGTTTGATTAAGCGGGAAGTTAACTATGGAAAATGAAGAAAACGGTAGCTCTGAGTTGGAAGAGGTCGTGGCAACAGAAGGCCAAGCGGTAGAAGATAGTGCAGAACTTCCCGTCGAGGATATTGAATCGCTAAGGGCAAAAATTGCTGAGCTTGAAGATCAAATCAACGAGCAAAAAGAAACGGTACTGCGGGCCAAAGCAGAAGAACAAAATATCAAACGGCGTGCAGATAATGACATCTCTAATGCGCGGAAATTTGCTTTAGAGCGCTTTGCAAACGACTTACTCCCAGTCGTCGATAGCCTGGAACGCGGTCTCGAAATCACTGCTCCTGAGGAAAACGAAGAAATCAAAGTCCATCAAGAGGGCGTTGTTCTTACCTTGAAAATGTTTGAGGGGGTGCTGGTCAAGCATAACCTTGAAGCGGTGAGCCCAGAAGGCGAGCCCTTTGATCCCGCGCTTCATCAGGCCGTATCCATGCAAGAAAGCGGGGACTGCGAACCCAATACGGTGATGACTGTTATGCAAAAAGGTTATACCTTGAGCGGTCGCTTGGTGCGTCCCGCCATGGTGGTGGTATCCAAAGCACCGGCTTAAAAATTTCATAAAAATGCGAGCCGCCACCTTGAAAGTGTGGTGTTTGGCGCAATATCTAGATCAAACAGGCTTTACTATCCTTTCACTGCAATGCGGCACTGATGGGGTTTACGAATTGTAATTTGGAGAAAGACAGCATGGGCAAGATCATAGGCATCGATTTAGGAACCACCAACTCTTGTGTCTCGATACTGGAAAGTGACGGCGCACGAGTCATTGAAAGCAGCGAAGGTGATCGCACCACCCCTTCCATTGTTGCTTATACGGATGGCGGAGAAACACTAGTAGGGCAATCGGCCAAGCGCCAGGCTGTAACTAATCCCGTAAATACGCTGTTTGCCATCAAGCGACTGATTGGTCGTAAGTTTGCCGATAAGGTTGTACAAAAAGACATCAAGATGGTGCCTTATACCATCGCAGCAGCTGAAAATGGCGATGCTTGGGTGGAAGTGAACGGCGAAAAAATAGCACCGCCTCAAATTTCAGCTGAAGTTCTTAAAAAAATGAAGAAGACCGCTGAAGACTTCCTCGGCGAAACAGTCAGCGAAGCGGTTATCACCGTACCGGCTTATTTTAATGACTCACAGCGTCAAGCAACCAAAGACGCCGGTCGTATTGCCGGTCTGGAAGTTAAGCGCATTATTAATGAGCCGACGGCGGCTGCACTGGCTTATGGCCTAGATAAAGGCGTAGGCGATAGTACCATTGCCGTTTATGACTTGGGGGGCGGCACCTTTGATATCTCCATTATCGAAATTGCTGAGGTCGAGGGCGAACATCAGTTCGAGGTGCTGTCGACCAATGGTGATACGTTTC
>JAESUE010000197.1 GCA_016763235.1 Pseudomonadales bacterium | reverse complement strand
AGTATTTTTATTTAATTAAATATATAAAAAATTATTGAAAGGACAATAGAGATTCCAACGACACAGATAACGAGCATAACGGTTTCTGCCGCCACAGTTTTTGTCATCCCCCACAAAGAAATTGATGTGTTTGTCATTTTTCCCAGTAAAACCCAGTAAGCCAAAAAGCTTAGACAAGAAACAAGAACCATCCCAGAGAGCTGTATCGCCTTGTAGGGGGCGTCTCCTTGTAACCCAAGTCTTACGGCATACCCTATAGCAAAACCAGCTAGAAGGGCCGCAAAAGAGCGTCCTGAGACGATCAACCAAGATTTCACCAATGAAACCTCTAGACCAAGTACTCTTTTTGTTGACCACCGAGTAATTGTCGCATTGGCGGCCAAAGATAATACGAACAAAATTCCAACAACCCCTATCTCTTCCATACATCCCCTACTTGCATATTTTCAATCTCCTGTAGAATTAACAAACACCAGGAGTTCTAAATGAAATTATTAATTTACTTAATATTAGCTATCGTCGTTATTTTTGCCTATCGATTAGTAAGAAAGGCCCCTGCTGTTTCTAAATTTCAGGAGCGGATGCCAGCAATATTACACAACTCACGATGTATCATGAATGAGCAGAACATCAGAACAAATTATCCTGTTCAATTACACGGTCGAGTTGATCAAGTGTTTCAACTACAGGACGGTAGACTATTGCTGGTAGATACAAAGAACCGAGCAAGAGCAACGGCCTACCCTTCCGACATCACGCTATTATCTGTCTATGCAACAATACTTAAGGCTAACGGGTACCAGGTATGCCCTACCGCTTTGCTGCGTTTTCCAAGAGAAAAAGACCCCGTTTACATCTCGATAGAACTTTATTCTGAAACCAAAATCATCTCTCTGTATCACCGTTACTGGAAAATTAAATACGGCCTACTCTCCCCTACATGCACCTGCAAAAAACATAGGCAGTATTAACTATACTGCCTCTAAAGACGCATTTCTGATATCTAGTCAGAATATATTTATATTAGATGTAATCTAGCCAGAAGTTACACTAGTTCTATCCTTAACCTTAGTAAATAAATATACATTCCCCTCCCCCACTGACGATTTCAATTCTCTCATGAGAGAATTTTTATTGTATTAAAGTTTTCATTTTGCCCCGCAAAGGGTCCATCTCCAGAAAGGGTATATCTTCAAGTTGATAGACAATGGGCCTCTTCATAGGAGGTCAATATGAATACAGATGTCAGCACATCAACAGCACTTTACGCCGGCACCGGCTTGATGGTTACAACGAGTATCACTACGGTGTTTCTTTCCAAAGCAGGCTTCTGCCCTATTCTCGGTATTTTGGCAGCGTTTCTCATGATTTGTTTATTCATGTCAGATAACACGACAACGATTAAGGGGCGCCGAGCGTTAGCTGTATCAGGACTGATTAGTGCACTTATCTGCCATGTCACTTTGACATGGCTACTAAACCAAGAAAACAAGGGGATCAACAATGTCTTCGGATAACAAAGGCACCGTAGAACTTGATAGAGAGCTGGTGGCAAAATTACTCACACACTCACACGATGAATTAACACGACTAAGACGAAACAGGATTTTTAACTATTTCCTGAAAGGCGGTCTTTTTATAGGTTTTTTCGTATTAGCGTATTTCATCGGTGGCAGCAACTACAAACAAGGGGATAAAAATGAGCCACATATCGCGTTTGTAGAAATATACGGCCCCATTATGAGTGGACAGCTTGCGGATGCAGATCGCTTAATCCCTGCGTTGCATAATGCGTTTCTGAACCCCCTATCAAAAGCGGTAGCATTAAGAATCAATTCACCAGGCGGTTCTCCAGTTCATGCAGGTCGCCTCTATCAAGAAATTAATATACTCAAAGAGAAATACCCAGAAAAAAAGGTCTTCGCGGTAATTGAAGACTTGGGAGCCTCAGCCGCTTATTACATCGCCTCTGCAGCAGATGAAATCTACGTTGATCAAGCGTCTATGGTCGGCTCAATTGGTGTGATTACATCAAGTTTCGGCTACTCAAAAGTCATGGAGTCCGTAGGGATAGAACGTCGCGTTTTGACAGCAGGTACGAATAAGGCCCTCCTCGACCCCTATTTACCCAGCGATGCCAAAGTACAAACCTATTGGAAGGGAATGCTCAACGAAATTCATAAACAATTCATTACCGCAGTTACAGAAGGTCGCGGTGATCGTCTAAATACAGAATACCCAGAGTTATTCTCAGGTCTTGTCTGGACTGGAGCAAAAAGTGTGGAGATTGGTCTTGCTGATGATCTCGGCAGCCTTCAAAGTGTGTCCCGAGACACGATAGGGAAAGTAAATATTGTTAACTATACCCCCTCCCCTGATTGGTTAAAGAAACTAGCGAGCCAAACAACCGCCCAGCTTACTGCTATCAGGTATGAAGCGTTAACCCCTACCCTATTTTAAAATTCTCTCATGAGAGAATTGGAGATTAACATATGAAATACCCTAATAGTCTGCAGTCATTCGTATACACCGCAATAGCGATAGCTATTTGTAGTTTGTTATTGACTGCATTTTCTCTGCATGAGGTCAAACAACTAAAAGATGTTATTGAAAGCCTTAATACGGATGTAGATGGAGAAAAATTCCTGGCGGACAACTCCGCACTGGTTGATAGCCGTATCGATAATCGTATCGATGCCTACATCGAAGAACGCAAGCAAAAAAAGATTGCGCGTAAATACGAGTCATACGCTTCCGCTTCGAAGAAGATCCAATCCGGCAAGCATATTTACGGAAATGAAAACGCCCGATTCACCTTAGTTGAATGGACAGACCTTGAATGTGCTTACTGTAAGAAGTTTCATCAAACCCCCAAAAAAGTTGTTGACGCATCCAATGGCTTGGTTAATTGGGAATTGAAGCACTTACCCCTACCCTTTCATAATCCAGTCGCGGCTATAGAAGCCCATGCTGCCGAGTGTGTCGCTAGCATTTCAGGCAACCAAGCATTCTGGGTATTTATACAGTCCGTATTCGAGGAAACTAAAGGTAATGGGCAAGGCGCAGGGGATCTTGTTAGCTTGGCACAAAGTATTGGTATTGATGAAGAGAAATTCTCTAAATGTGTTAATAACGGAGAACGCAGGGATGTTGTAGCGAGCGACATTCAACACTCAAAAGAGCTTGGCATTAACTCTACCCCCACCACATTTATTGTTGATAATCGTACAGGTCAACATATAACGATCAGGGGCATGCAAGCTCCAGAAGCAATTGCGTCAGCCATACAAAGAATGAAAAAAGAGGCCGACATTTCTCTTCTTCAAAATCCATCAACTAAGAGAGGAAATTCTTAATGGGACTCTTTAATAGAAAACCGAATTCCTCAGCCAGTGCGGCTGGGGGTGCGCAGGCACCTGTTTACAGCCAACCCAACGTATCTGTCTCAATGCCTATGTATCGTGTCTTCAAGGTAAGAAGACTTTGGTTAGGTTTTATGTTCACCTTAGGCATGTTCACTCAGTTCCTGCTGGCGATCTACACTCCTGAAGTTTGGAATTATATGTACAGCGTAATCAGAAACTTTATGCCAGTGTTTTAAATTCTCTCATGAGAGAAAAGCTAGCATGTTAAGGATAGGTTTGTGCGGAAGACTCGATGGAAGAAAGATTACACTGAGTGCCAGATAGAAGGATCGGAATTGTCTCAACAGCTTTCGCAACACACCCACCACATATTACGGAGAGCATGATCCGTAATATGTGCCCATTTCACCTTGCAGCAACTGTCGGCTGGACACTCAGAAGCTGTGGAGTTCCAAAAAAGGCAAACCATCCAAGAGGGTGGTTTGTTCTTGTGGTACCTCAGGCCCAGCGTGTGACTACCCTAGAAACGCAGCGTTTCGTTAGAACAAATCCTTCAGGAGTAATCCTGTCAATTTTCAAGAGTCCCCATTGTTTCGGCTCAATGGATT
>JAESUE010000196.1 GCA_016763235.1 Pseudomonadales bacterium | reverse complement strand
GGCTCCTATCTTGGGCCGAAAATGGTGGTGGAAGCCCTTGCTCCCTACCAACAAAAAAATATAAATTGCCACTTTGTAGCCAATATTGATGGCAGCGAAATAACCGAAGTTCTGAAAAAACTCACACCCGAAACCACGTTATTTATCGTCGCCTCCAAATCCTTTAGTACGCAAGAAACCCTTCTCAACGCCATTGTCGCAAGGCAGTGGATCAATCAAAACCCGCTGCTTAAAACCGCTGTAGATAAACATTTTATTGCCGTAACCAGCAACATCTCCAGCGCTATAGAGTTTGGTATTGCAGAAGACAATATCTTCCCCATGTGGGATTGGGTCGGTGGCCGCTACTCCCTCTGGTCTACCATTGGGCTGCCCATCGCCATAACACTGGGCATGGATAACTTTCAGGCTTTATTGGATGGTGCGAATGAAATGGATGAGCACTTTTTCACTGAGCCGCCACAAAACAACATGCCCTTTCTACTGGCGGCAGTGCAAATCTGGTACAACAATTTTTTCGATGCCCACAGTCAGGCGGTCATACCTTACGATTATTATTTACGCTCATTACCTGAGTATCTTCAGCAATTAGAAATGGAGAGCAACGGCAAATGCGTTGACCGTGCGGGAATCCCCCTTGATTACCGAAGCGGCAGTGCCATTTGGGGCGGGCCTGGTACCAACGGCCAACATGCCTACCATCACCTCTTCCATCAAGGAACGCAGTTTATTCCAGTGGACTTCATTCTCCCGATGACCACCCACAACCCCGTTAATGACCACCATGCCATGCTGGTTTCCAGCTGCCTTAGCCAAAGCCGCGCAATGCTGGTGGGCAAAACACTCGCACAGGCAACGCAAGAATTACAGCAACAAGGGCTTTCTGAGGAGGAAATCAACAAGCTCGCCCCCCATAAAGTTATCCCTGGAAATCGACCCAGCAACACCCTCACCATGAAACAACTGACGCCCTCAAGCCTCGGCGCACTTATCGCCCTTTATGAGCATAAAGTCTTTGCACAAAGCGTTATATGGGATATCAATGCCTTTGATCAATGGGGTGTAGAACTGGGTAAGAAAATTGGCGGCGAAATATACCAGACCCTATCCTCCCCCAACAAAATCCCCGACTACGACGATTCCACCAACCAGTTAATAGCGCGCTTTAAGGCGGCCAAGCAACAATAACGCTCACTTAAGAGCACAGGTAGAGATTCCCATGTACGAAATAAAAAACCACCCCGTTCCTGAGGCAATCAAAAAAAGTGCCCATATCAACAAAGAAAAATACGATGCCTGGTACGCACAATCCATCAACGACCCCGATACATTCTGGGCAGAGCGTGCCAATGAATTAATCACCTGGTTTAAACCCTGGAAGCAGGTAAGCCAATACGATTTCAGCAAAGGCGAAGCAAGGTGGTTTGACGGAGCCACGCTGAATGCTTCCTACAACTGCATCGACCGTCATCTTGAAACCCGTGGCGACCAAGTGGCCATTATCTGGGAAGCTGACGATGGCCAAGACAAAAAAATTACCTACAAGGAATTACACCAAGAAGTTTGTAAACTCGCTAATGCCCTGAAAAGCCGAGGCATCAAAAAAGGCGACCGAGTGTGTATTTACATGCCCATGATTCCTGAGGCCTCATACGCCATGCTGGCCTGCGCCCGTATTGGTGCCATACACTCGGTGGTTTTCGGCGGCTTTTCACCGGAAGCCTTAAAAGACCGCATTCTTAATGCCGACTGCACGGCATTAATCACCGCTGACGAAGGCCGACGTGCTGGCAAGACCGTCCCCTTGAAAAGCAACTGTGAGAAAGCCTTGGGCAGTTGTCCAAACGTGCATACCGTACTCACCGTTCAATGCACCGGTGCCGATATCCCCTGGCATGAAGAGCGTGATGTCTGGTACCACGAACTGCTCGCCCGCGTTAATGCAGACTGCCCCGCAGAAGAAATGGCAGCGGAAGACCCGCTCTTTATCCTCTATACCTCCGGCTCCACAGGCAAACCCAAAGGCGTGATGCATACCACTGGCGGCTACATGGTTCAGGCGGCCCTTACCCACAAATACGTCTTTGACTACCACGATGGCGATATTTACTGGTGTACCGCAGATGTGGGCTGGGTTACCGGTCACACCTACATTGTTTATGGCCCACTCGCTAACGGTGCGACTACCTTGATGTTTGAAGGCGTGCCCAATTACCCTGACGCCTCCCGCTGTTGGGAAATAGTAGATAAACACCAGGTAAATATCTTTTATACCGCACCCACCGCCTTACGCGCGCTGATGGCTCTGGGTGATGAACCCGTGACCAAAACCAATCGCTCCAGCTTACGCATTCTAGGTTCAGTAGGTGAACCCATTAACCCTGAAGCCTGGGAATGGTATTACAACGTGGTCGGCGAAGGCCGCTGCCCCATTGTAGACACCTGGTGGCAAACAGAAACCGGCGGCATCATGATCTCCCCCCTGCCCGGCGCAACCGATCTCAAACCAGGCTCTGCAACAAAACCGCTATTCGGCGTAGACCTTGCGTTACTGGATGAACAAGGCAAAGAGCTGGAAGGCGAAGCCAGCGGCGTGCTTGTGATTAAATCCTCCTGGCCGGGGCAAATTCGCTCCGTATATGGAGACCATGAACGCTGCATCAAAACCTACTTCAGCACCTTCCCCGGTTACTATGAAGCCGGTGATGCCGCCCGTCGGGATGCTGATGGCTATTACTGGATCACAGGGCGCACCGATGACGTACTCAATGTATCAGGGCATCGTCTGGGCACTGCGGAAATAGAAAGCGCCCTAGTACTGCATGAGGCCGTAGCCGAAGCTGCCGTTGTCGGCGTGAAGCATAAAATCAAAGGTGAAGGCATCTACGCCTTTGTCACCCTGATGCATGATGCCGAACCCAGCGAACAACTGCGTGCAGAATTGATCGAAAAAACCAAGGAAGAAATTGGATCAATTGCCAAACCCGACACCATACAGTGGGCACCGAGTTTACCTAAAACCCGTTCAGGAAAAATCATGCGGCGTATCTTGCGTAAAATAGCCGCCAACGAACTGGATAAACTCGGTGACACCAGCACCTTGGCTGACCCCAGCGTAGTGGATGATTTAATAAAAAATAGACCGTAAGAACACAAAATAAAATAGCCTATGTAAAGAGATAACGTTTTCGCATAGGCTATTTTTTATGCCCCATAAAAACAACACAGCAACGCCAATATGGAAATTTTTCTCGAACTTATACTGATACTCATCTATCTCTTTGCATTCATCGCCATCGTTGATGCCATTCTGCATTCACGCACATCACAAGGTGCAATAGCTTGGACCATCGCCCTCATTACCATCCCCTTTTTAAGCTTACCTTGTTACATGGTTTTTGGTCGCCGCACGTATGATAAATATCTCGAAGCGCGTCAACATGTCGATGCAGAGATCACCCATACCGCCCAAATACTCAAAGAATCTATCCAACCCTATCAATACCCACTGACGAACCAAGAACAACAACTACAAGTATTGGAAAACCTTGCGCCGCTACCATTTACGCACTCCAACAATGTTGAACTACTGATAGATGGAAAGGAAGCATTTCCGGCGATACTGGAATCTTTAAAAAATGCCAAAAAATACATCATTATTCAATTCTATATTGTTCGCCACGACAATATCGGCCATAAAATACAGCAGCTTCTTATAGACCGCGCGGCAGAAGGTCTAAATATTTATTTTCTCTATGACAGCTTGGGGAGTTTTGAATTAAACGACGATTATATTGATAAAATGAAGCAAGCTGGAATCAAGGTATACGAATTTAATTCCACCAGATTTTTTAAAAGTAATCGTTTTCAAATAAATTTTCGCAACCATAGAAAAATCGTCATCACCGATGGTGAAACCGCTTATATCGGTGGGCTAAATATCGGTGACGAATACCTAGCCGCCGTACCCGAGTTCCCCGTCTGGCGTGATACGCACTTAAAATTAACCGGCCCAAGCGTGAAAATTATTCAACTCGCTTTTACCGAAGACTGGATCGCTGTTACCCGCACCCTTCCCAAGCTCGACTGGCGTTTCACACCGCGTAAAAATGACAATAAAACCCATTGTGTAAAATCATTACTGGTACTTCCTTCTGGCCCAGTCAGCACCCTAGAAGTCGGCACCTTCTCATTTTTACATTTGATCAACTCCGCGCAAAAACGTCTCTGGATCGCCTCACCCTATTTTATTCCCGACGTCACCATGCGTTCAGCATTGCAACTGGCAATATTACGCGGTGTTGAGGTAAAGGTATTAATTCCAGAAGTTCCCGATAATTTACTCAATCAGCTCAGCACCTTTGCCCACGTAAACTGGATGATTAACACGGGCATACAATTTTATTTTTATGAACCGGGGTTTATGCACCAGAAAATACTACTGGCAGATAAAGACCACTGCTTTCTCGGCACGGCAAATTTCGCTAATCGTTCATTTCGCCTAAACTTTGAAATAAGCATTCTTGTAAGCGATGGAGATTTCGCCAAAAAAACAGAAAACATGCTTAAAAAAGATTTCGAAAACAGTCATTTAATTACAGAAAAGGAACTTCGTTCAAAGCCCCTTTATTTTCGCGTACTCAGCCCTATTGCCAGGCTTTTCTCACCGGTATTATAGCGTTTTTTTATCCTGCCTGAATCGCCAGCCAGAACAGCCAAATACAACAGCCATACCCCACAGTGAACGCCAATGAACGAACCATATCAATATCCATCAAATAAGCACCCGCATGCACAACACGCATCAGCATAAAAACCAAAGCCGCCGTTGCCGATTGGCCTGCATCCGCACCGGCAAAATGCGCCACAAAAACAGCCATGGAAAAAATAGCCATGGATTCCCATAAATTCTGCTGCGCCGCATAAGCACGTGCGCCAACTCCCTCAAGCTGTGCCGCTTGCGCTCGAGGTTGTTTGTTATCGTATTTACCAAAGGTTTTAATTCGAATAGCACCGCCGATGCCAGATAAAACATAGGGAAAAAATATAAGCACAAATAGGCACCAAAATGGTGTAGTCATAACAAAACCCTTTATTTATGGATAGTTGATGTATAGCAACGCCTGATTATACCCATAACGTTATCAATAGCGGTGTTGAAGAGTGTCTGTTTTTTCACCGGCAAGCCGCGACAACACGTAATAGCCATTACCAAGCCAGACGAAAAAACAGGCCTACTAATTAAGGCCGAAACCACTATGGGTATATACTGCAAAAGTATCCTATCAATACGCATTGAATACAAAAAGGAAAACAAACCCGATGGGACGCTACCGCCCGCCCGCACCCCCTAAAGCCCCCTATATCACACCAGAGGGCTACGAATGTTGCTCAAAGAAGAAAAGGCCTTATGGAAACGACGAAGAGATGTTGTTAAGGCTCTATCAGAGGCAGCCGCAGAAGGAGATCGCTCAGAAAATGCGGAATACATTTATCGCAAAAAAGAACTCAGAGGCATCGATGGGCGAATTCATTATCTACAAAAACGTGTCCCATCTTTAAACATCGTGAAAACCACGCCCAGCAATACTCAGCAAATTTTTTTCGGTGCGTGGATCAAACTTGAAGACGAAGAAGAAATTGAACACAGCTATCGCATTGTAGGGCCAGATGAATTCGACCAACAAAAAGAATACATCAGTATCGACTCCCCCATGGCGAGAGCTTTACTGAAAAAATCAGAAGAGGATGAAGTGGAAATTACCCTTCCGGGGGGAACGCAGACTTTTTATATTCTTAAAGTAAGCTACCAAGGGCGAGAATAAACGAAAACCACGTACTTCGTTTATTCACTCACTCTTTCCAATACCTCTTTCACCGTTTCACCACTACTCTCAAAACATTCTGCAATCGCCGAAAAAGGTTCAGCAAAAGAATTTTGTTCCGCACGCTGATAACCTTCTTTTAATTCTTTTTTCATCTCATACGCATATTTTATGGCGTCCACCTGCATGGTATGTCGGGCTGCTTTATAAAAGTGTCCGGTGTAACGTTTTTGATCATCCTGCGTTATACGGTGCATTTTATCTGCCGATGGCAGAGCATAACGTCCTTGCAAATAGGCCTCGACCAGTTTGAGTTGCTCTCTTGGAAAAGGCATAAGTGCGGGTAATACCTGCGCCAAACCGATAATAAAAAGATTCGGGCATTCAGGGATAAAAATACGCTTAAATAAAGGCAGCTGGTTATCGACCACCTTCACCAGAGAATCATCCAGAAATGGGAAGGTTACGTCGTAACCCGTGGCGTAAATAACGGCATCAACTTTTTCAACACTCTCATCAACAAAGCGAACATGCTTGCCTTCGAGAGATTTAATCGTTGGTTTTATTTTAATGTCTCCGCCACCTGCTCTAAGAAGGAATTCACCTGAAACGGTCGCATGGCATTGCGAGGGTTTAAAGTTTGGCTTCGGCAGTCCAAATTTTTCCATGTTCCCCACCATTAAAGGGGAAAAAACATCCATTAAAAATCGCTGCATAGGCCCTGGCAACCAACCAGGGCTTAAGGCTGCAAATTTATCGGCGGGTTTACCAAACATATATTTAGGAAAAACATACACGCCCCGACGGGTAGACACCCAAAGGTTTTTTGCGATAGAGCGCTGACTGAGCTCCGATGCAAT